>NZ_BAABDS010000005.1:44870-126134 GCF_039539745.1 Oceanisphaera sediminis | reverse complement strand
CGGGCGGCGAGACCTTCGAGCACTTGGTGCTGGATCCGACCGCCACCCAGGTCACCGTGACCGATGAGCCGAGCGGGCAAGGTGACAGCACCCGCCTGAGCCTGGGTGACATCAGCGTCAACGAAGGCAGTGGCACGGCGACCGTGACCGGGACCTTGAGTCACCCGGCGGGCATGGCCTTTACCGTGACCCTGAGCAACCAGGCGACCCTGTTCTTTGCGGCCGGAGCGACCGAGGCGGTCTCCACGCCGTTCGCCATTCAGGGCGACGACGTGTATCAGGACGGGGAGACCTTCAGCGTGAGCGTCAGTGACGCCGGTGCGCACAACTTCGAACAGCTGGACATCAGCGACAGCGCCACGGTCACCGTCAATGACACCGATACCCCGGTGACGGCGGTACTGAGCGTGAGCAGCGCCAGTGTGACCGAAGGCGATAGCATCAGCTATACCGTGACCCTGACCGGGCCGGCAGGCATGGATCTGAGCCAGCATGGCGGGCTGACGTTTACTCTGGCCAATGGCGAGACTGTTACCATTACGGACGGTGAGATTAGCGGCAGCAGTGCGTCGGTCGATACCAGTGGCCAGACTCAGATTGATAACGCTATCAAGAATGTTGTCGGTGATGAAAAATATGAGGAGCTGATAACAGCTGGTAACACGTCGGTCAATGTGAACCACTCTCCGGTCGCCACCAGCGCCAATGCTCAAGGTCTGGAAGACAGCGCCGGTATCGAGATCAAACTGTCGGCCACCGATGCCGGTGGCAGCGTGAAGTCGTTCATCATCAATACCCTGCCTGAAAACGGCACTCTGTTTTTGGGTGAGGAAGTGGTGACCTCAGGCATGGAAATTTCTGCCGACGACGAAGGCGAGCTTACTCTGACCTTTGTGCCCACTAAAGACTGGAGTGGTGATACCTCATTCAATTATCAGGCGGTCGATAATGCCGGTGTAGCCTCGGCAGAAGCTTCTCTGAACATTAAGGTACAGCCAGTGACGGATGTGCCACAAGTGACGGTAGAGCTGGGTGAGCCGGTATCACAGACGCAGAGCATCAATATTGGTAACGTAAAAGAGACTGGATTGGGCTTTACGGTGACGGCGTACAACCTCAACGGAGGTAAGGATCAAATAAGCACATATCTTAAATCCAATGGCACCGTGGAAGGATTTGGGGTGGCGAATAATGGTGGCTCGGGTGCTGCTACCGAGATTGGACAAAAAGATGGCAAGTCCGAAATGCTGGCGATTGATTTCGATGTGCCGGTGACCGAGCTGACCGCCCAGTTTTCGTGGCTATCATCAAGTGAATACGCCAAATATGAACTGAAAGACAGCAATGGCAAGGTTATCGGTTCGGGCATTGTTAAAGGTACAAATGATACAATCGAGGCTCCCTTTACCGTGACCGGTAATAATGATGCACTTATCAGTCGTATCGAGTTTACCGCCCCCAACGCAGCTCAGGGCGGTAGCAATAACAGTGACTATCTGATCCACAAAGTAAGCTACACCACGGCGAAAATCTATTCGCTGGAGATCACGGCCACCCCGACTGACAGTGATTTCTCCGAAGAAATAACGTCTATTATCGTAAAAGTCCCCGGCGGGGCTGAATTGTCGCATGGCAATAAGAGCGAAACGGCCGATGCCGATGGCCTGTTCAGCTGGACGTTGCCACTGGAAAACAGCGATGGCTATACGGTGGTAATCGATGAAGCTACCGGCAAGGTGACGATAGAAGGTGTCTCCGTTCTCACCGGCTCCAGCAAGGCGCTCGAATTGACCGTTATTGCCACGGCGCAGGATGGCGCTGCGGATGAACAATCTACCAGTATGACGATTTCCGGCTCAGCAGAAAGCGGCGGTGAAGGGGCTGTACCGACCATTGCGGGGCTTGGCATCGAGGGCGGAGACCTGGTGCTGGACGAGAGCCATCTTGCCAGCGGCACCCAAACCGATACCCAGAGTCTGACCCAGTCCGGCAGTTTCAAGGTGGCGGCGTCACAGGGTATCAAGAGCCTGACTATCGCCGGGAAGGCGGTGATCAGCGATGGGGTGTTCAATGAAACCACCATTACCAGCCCCTTGGGTAATACCCTGACCATGACCGGCTATGACCCCGAGACCGGTGACGTTACATATAGCTACACCCTGGACCAAAGCAATACTCATGCTCCGGATGAAGACGCCTTGTTTGATGAATTTGCGGTACAGCTGGAACAAAACGGCGGCGGCAGCGCCAGCGGCTCTTTGTCGATACGCATTGAGGATGATGAACCGACGGTGAGCTTTGCCAATGCGGTGACGGCATCCAGCGTGATTAACGGTTTCTGGTCGGCCGAGGCCGGTGCGGATACCTTGCCGGGCCTGGAGATGATCCAGCAAATAGTCCTGGATGGTGTGACGGTGGCTGGCAAGGCTGCCGGTAATCTGCAGCTGAGTGAGTCGAATGTGGCTGGGGTTTACCCAGGCAGCTTCAGCTACGGTAATGCCGAGGGTCTGGGCGGTGTGAAAGAGGTGATTTTCACCCTGACACTGAACGAGGACGGCAGTTACCAGATAGCGCTGAGTGCCGAGCCGGTGCAAATCAGTATTACTCCGGAAAATTTTGATAAAGCAGTTAAAGCATCAGGCCCCACTGATACTTATGAAATCAGTTATAAAGATGTATCAACAAGCGGTACCGTGAAGGCTCTGGTCTCGGTGGCAGAAGAGGATCAGACACTCACGCTGCATGGAATGAATAATACCCGTTTCACCGCCAATACTACGGGCAGTTCGGTCAATGCGTCCAAAGACGGCATTGGCATTGGTAACAATATTATCAACAGCTACCACAGTAAGAAGACGGGCCTGACGAGTGAGAGCTTGATCTACAATCCGGCCGAGGCGGCCAGCGCCATCAATCTTTCTTTCAAGGGGAAGGGGGATCCCGGATTCGGACAAGGCAAGTCGACCGATGTGCTTTACCTTACGGTTACCGGCACTAACGGTTCAACCCAGACCATCATGCTGGACAGCCGTTATGGCGACTATGTGGTGGATGCCGATGGTTTCAAAGAGATTGAAGGCGGCTATGTGGGCGGAGCCCTTGACGGATATACGGTAAATAACCCCTTCGGTGCCGGCGAAGCAATAGACCAGCTCGAAGTGACTGCTGGGTTTTATGATGATAATGGGGAGATTGGCACCACCAATGTGAAGGTCAATTTCGGCTTCAGTATCGAGCAGGAGCAGGCACTGCCATTGCCGGTAGAGATGGACTTTACCGTCACCGCCACCGATGCGGACGGGGATACCACCGAGGCGGCCTTTACCGCCGGTATGCAGGCAAGTGGATCCATCGAGGGCACGGATAGAGATGATGCCATTACCGGTACCGAAGGGAGCGATTGGCTGGCTGGCGGCCTGGGCGATGACATTATCGACCTGGGCGCGGATGACGGCGCCGAGGATATCCTCTACTGGAGTGCAGAAGAAGCGCAGTCCGGACAATCTCAGAGCGACACTGTCAAAGGGTTTGAGCTGAATGAAGACAAGCTGGATTTGTCCGATTTTCTGACTGACAAAGAGCAGGAAGACCTGGGGAACTATCTTTCTGTGGACGGTGATGAAAACGCGACGACGGTCAGTATGTCCAGTGACAATGGTGCCTCGCTGAATATCACCCTGGACGGAGTTGCCTACGAGCAGGATATTCTGAGCCAGATACTGGTGGATGAGTTGGTGGGCAAGCTGCCGGACAACGGCTGATCATCGTTCAACTTGATGGCGCCCTTGTTATGCAGGGGCGCTGTTTTTTTGTTTTTCTGACATTTAGAGCCATAACTTCACTAGAATAAGGCTCAGACGTGACTGAAGAGAGCAGTAGCATTCATGCAGGACTCACAAACGGTTCAGGATCCCTTGCTGCAAAGTCTGGTGTTTCTGACCAAGGTGTACGGCCACCCTTATCAGGGAGAGGCGTTGATCAACGGCTTGCCGCTAGCGGATGGCAAGTTGACCCCCTTGCTGTTTTCGCGCGCGGCCGAACGAGCCGAGTTATCGGCCCATCATGCGGCGTATTCCCTGGACGATATTTCAGACTTGTTGTTGCCCTGCATTCTGTTGTTTAAAGAAGGCGGCGCCGGTGTGTTATTGGAGACGGATACCGAGCAGGCCCGTTGCCGGGTGATGTTGCCGGGCTCGGGAGAAGGGGAACAATGGCTGCCGTTTGAAAAGCTGGCCGCCAATTACAGCGGACACGTTATTTTTACCAAGCCGAAGTTCCGGTTTGATGCCCGATCACCCAAGGTGCTGGATACGCAAGACGGACACTGGTTCTGGGGAACCCTGCGTCGCTCCTTTTCCATTTACCGGGATGTATTGATCGGCTCCCTGTTGATCAATATTTTTGCCCTGGTGACGCCGCTGTTCACCATGAATGTGTACGACAAGATAGTGCCCAATCTGTCTTTCGATTCGTTATGGGTACTGGCTATTGGCGCCGGTATCGTGTTTTTGTTCGATTTTTTGCTGCGTATGCTACGCAGCCACTTTATCGATGTAGCCGGCAAAAAATCGGATGTACTGCTGTCGGCACAGATTTTTTCCAAGGTGATGGGCATGCGCATGGAGGCCCGGCCGCCCTCTACCGGTGCCTTTGCCAAGCATTTGCAGGAATTCGAGTCGGTGCGGGATTTTCTGACCTCGGCCACGGTGGCCGCGCTGGTCGATATTCCGTTCGCATTTCTGTTTTTGCTGATCATCTGGATTTTTGCCGGTTATATGGTGTGGGTACCGGTTATCGCGATTTTGTTGCTGATCGGTTTTAGTCTGCTGATCCAGCGGCCGTTGAAGCGCAGCATTGAAGAGGGCGCGCGACTGGCATCCCAGAAAAATGCCAACCTGGTGGAAGGCATTGCGGGGCTGGAAACCATCAAGTTGTTTGGAGCCCAGGGCACCTTTCAGCACCGTTGGGAGCAAGCCGTCAGCCATATCGCCGGCTGGGGCATGAAAACCCGGCGTCTGACCAATTCGGTTTCTACCCTGGCCAACGTCACTCAGCAATTTACCACCATCAGCCTGATTGTGCTGGGGGTGTATCTGATTGCTGCCGGTGACTTGTCGATGGGCGGGCTGATTGCGGCGGTCATGCTCAGTGGCCGCGCCATTGCGCCCATGGTACAGATGTCGGTGTTGTCTACCCGCTATAACCAGGCCCGATCCGCCATGGGTATTCTGGAGCAGATCATGGCGGCGCCCGAAGAGCACGAAGCGGGGCGGCGCTTTATTCACCACCCGGTATTCAGCGGTGACATTCTGTTTGAGCAGGTAAACTTCAGGTACCCCGGCTCCGAGCACGATGTGCTGAGCAACCTCAGCCTGCATATCAAGCCCGGAGAAAAGGTGGCCGTTATTGGTCGCATCGGCTCGGGAAAAACCACGCTGGAGCGGTTGGTGGCGGGCTTGTACAAGCCTACCGGTGGCGCCATTCGTATTGATGGTATCGATATTGGACAGCTGCAGCCGGCGGTGCTCAGACGCAATATTGGTTGTGTGCCCCAGGACGTAAACCTGTTCTTTGGCTCCATTCGCGACAATATCGTGATTGCCAATCCGCTGGCGGACGAAAATCAGGTGCTGGCGGCGGCGCAAATGGCGGGGGTGACCCTGTTTACTAATCAGGATCCCGATGGGCTGGACAAACAGGTGGGCGAGGGCGGCCGTCAGTTGTCGGGTGGCCAGCGCCAGGCGGTGGCTATTGCCCGGGCGATGCTCAACGATCCCGTGATGCTGATGATGGACGAGCCCACCTCCAATATGGATAACCGTTCCGAGCTGTATATTCGCCAGGAGCTGCTCAAGCTCAGGGCCGACCAGACCTTGCTGCTGGTGACCCACCGCACTTCCATGCTGGAGGTGGTAGACAGGGTCATCGTACTGGAGCAGGGGCGCATAGTGGCGGATGGGCCCAAGGCGCAGGTGTTGCAGCAGTTGCAATCCGGCAAGGTACGTAGCAAGGAGGCCAGTCATGGCTAAGAAGTCATTGCCCCCGGAGCTGCTCGACTATACCGATGACACCGCCGCCGCCGTGTTGCTGAATACTCCCAGGGCGGGTAAGGCCCTGTTGTGGAGCATGCTGCTGTTTGTGATGGTCGCCATCATATGGGCGTATTTTGCCGAGCTGGAAGAAGTCACCTCGGGCATGGGCAAGGTGATCCCCTCCAGCCAAATCCAGGTGGTGTCCAACCTGGAGGGCGGCATCGTCCGCGAATTGTATATCCGTGAAGGGCAGCAGGTGGAAAAGGGTCAGGCGTTGCTGCTGATTGATGACACCCGTTTTCTGTCGGATTTGCGGGAGCGGGAACAGGAGATTGCGGCATTGCAGGGCGATGTGCGGCGGTTAAAGGCAGAGGTAAACTCGATTCATATTCAGGAAGACCCGGATCTGGCCTGGCGTGATCAGGTCAAGGTCGAAAAAGTCGATCTTGAGTTTCCCGATGAGTTTCGCGAGCAATATCCGGGTCAGCCCGAGTTTCAGCGCTCCCTGTTCAACGAGCGAGTGGGATTCGTCAGAAACCAGCTGTCCATTTTCGGCAATCAGATAGAGCAGCGCGAGCAGGAAGTGATTGAAACCAATTCCAAGATTCGCACGCTGCAGCGTGGGGTCTCGCTGGCCGCGCGTGAAGTGAACATGAGCCGTCCGCTGGCCCGGGAGGGCATAGTGCCGCAGGTGGAAATTCTGCGTCTCGAACGGCAGTTGAACGAGATGCGGGGTGAGTTGGAGTCGACCCGCCTGCTGTTGCCCAAGCTCGACGCTTCGCTGCGGGAAAACATCTTCAAACGCAAGGAGGTGGCGTTGACCTTTCGTTCCGAAGCGCAGAAAGAGCTGAACGAGCGACGTAACCGGCTGGTTCAGTTGCAGCAGGGAGAGGTTGGCCTGCAGGACCGAGTGCGGCGCACCTCGGTGACCTCTCCGGTCAAAGGCACCATTAAAACCCTTAACGTGAATACCGTGGGCGGCATAGTGCAGCCGGGGGTGGACCTGGTTGAAATCGTGCCACTGGAAGATACCTTGCTGGTTGAAGCGCGTATCGAGCCGAAGGATATCGGTTTTTTACGTCCGGGACTGGAGGCAATGGTCAAGTTTACTGCCTATGATTTTACTATCTATGGGGGTCTGGTCGGCGAAGTAGAGAAAATAAGCGCCGACTCGATCCAGGATGAAGAAGGAAATACTTTTTTTCTGGCGACCATTCGTACCAGTGAAAGTTTTCTGGGACAGGAAACGGCACCGCTCAGGATCATTCCGGGCATGCAGGCCGGGGTCGATATTATAACGGGTAAAAAAACGGTACTGGACTACCTGCTCAAACCCATATTAAGAGCAAAACAGAGTGCTTTACGTGAGCGTTGATTCAGGAAGGGAGAACTAAAAATGAAAAAAACGACGATTGCAGTGCTGGTCGGTGCCGCTTTGGTATTGCCGGTACAAGCCCAGACGTTGGAAGAGGCGGTCACCCAGACGCTGATAACCCACCCCAAGGTGAAAGAAGCCTTTCACCTCTACCAGTCTCGACAATACGAGCAGGATGAGGCATTTGCCGGCTATTTGCCGACCCTGGATGCCAATGCCGGTATTGGTTACGAGTATACCGACAGCCCCGGCACGCGCGACGGCGATGACAGAGCCGATAAGACACTGACGCGCAAAGAGGCCGGACTTTCATTGCGTCAGTTGCTGTTTGATGGTTTCAAGACCTCCAGTAATGTGCATCGAACCCAGGCCGAAGCGGACGCGCAGCGTTATACCCTGCTCTCGGATGCCGAGAATATCGCCTTGCGAGTAGCCGAGGTATATCTGGATGTATTGCGTCAGGATGAAGTTGTCGAATTGTCGCGCCGAAATCTGGAAACGCACGAACAGATAATGTCCGATATTCAACGCCGTACCGACTCCGGTGTGGGCTCTACCGCCGACTTTACCCAGATTCAGGGGCGGGTAGCGCGGGCCTATTCCAATATGACGGCCGCCGAAAACAACCTGCGCGATGCGCAAAGCCAGTTTATCTCGTTGGTAAACGATATGCCGGGCGATTTGCGTCAGCCTAAAGCTGATGCCAATTTCATTCCGCCCACGCTGGATGAAGCGCTGGTGATTGCCCAGGAAAAGCACCCGACGCTGGCATCCGCCTCGTTTGATGTGGAGGCGGCACGTTATCAGCATGAAGACGCCAAATCCGGCTTTTATCCCAAGGTAAATCTGGAACTGGACAGTGGTTGGAATGACGATATCGATGGTGTTCGTGGACATAATAACGACTTCACCGCCATGGTACGCATGCGTTACAACCTGTTTAACGGCGGTGCCGATGTGGCGCGCAGTCGCTCGACCTCGGCACTGGAAATGCAGGCCAAGGATATTCACATGAATGCACACCGTCAGGTAGAAGAAGGTATGCGTTTGGCCTGGGCGGCATATGAATCACTTGGCCGACAAAAAAACTTTTTGCGCAAGCATGTGGAAGCCAGTTTCGATACCGTCGACGCCTACAAAAAGCAGTTTTCACTGGGTAGCCGAACCCTGCTGGATGTGCTGAACACCGAAAACGAGTTGTTCGAGGCGCGTCGTTCCTACATCAATACCGAGTACGATCAGTTACTGGCGGAATATCGCATCATGAATGCCTCCGGGCAGCTGCTTGATGCGCTGCGATTCACCCAGCCGGAACAGTGGCAGGCCAAAAACTAACAAGATAAAAAAGAAGGAGAAACATGATGAAAACATGGATTTTGTTGGCCCTGATGTTTCCGTTGATGGCCTGTACCAGCCTGACGACGGCGCCGGAGCAGGAAACGGTACCGGCTTATGATCTGACCGATATCGATCGGGATGGTGTGATTGCCGCCCGGGATAATTGTCTGGATTCGGTCACCAATTCGGAGGTGGATAACGGCGGTTGTGGCGGCAGTGCCTATAAAGCGCTGCAGCAGGATATTATTATTCTGTTTGCCCACGACAGTTCGAAAATCACGCAAAAATACCGAAATGAAATTAACCAGATGGCGACTTTCATGGAGCAAAATACCGAGCTCAAACTGCTGCTGGAAGGGCATGCGAGCAAGGTAGGCAGCGACGAATATAACCTGGCCCTGTCCAAGCGCCGGGCCGAGGCGGCGCGGCGTGCGCTGATGAAGGCCGGTATTGAGGGGAATCGTCTCGAGATCATCGGTTATGGCGAGAGCAACCCCTTGCTGATGGGCGACGATGAGCAGTCTGCCGCCGCCAATCGGCGGGTGGTGGGGGCGCTGGCCAGTATGAAGGAGGGGGTCAGAATGCGCTGGAACGTCTATAGCGTTGAACATTCCGATAAATAATGGGCCGATTTTTCCACCGGCTTTGTGGGCTGGCGGTGCTGAGCATAGTGCTTGGCGCGCCAGCCCAGTCGTTATTGGATGAAGATAAAAAAATGGTCGAGGCGGTTTACCGGTTTTATGGTGACAAGGCCGCGAGTCGCCTGCGTGGTTGGCGACAACTGGTTCGCGAAGGACAGGCCACCGACTGGAGTGACAGAGAAACCCTGTCTCGGGTCAATATTTTCTTTAATCGCCTGCGTTTTATCGACGACATCAAGTTATGGAATAAAGAAGATTACTGGGCGACGCCACTGGAGTTTCTGGGCGCCGGCGGCGGCGATTGCGAAGACTTCAGCGTGGCCAAGTATTTCTCGTTGCGGGAGCTGGGTATCGACGATGACAGGTTGCGGTTGGTGTACGTCAAGGCGCTGAAACTGAATCAGTTTCATATGGTGGTTGCCTATTATCCGACGCCATCGGCGGTGCCTTTGATCCTGGATAATCTTGAAGGCACCATACGGCCGGCGACGGAGCGCAACGATCTGGCGCCTATTTACAGTTTTAATGGTCAACATCTATGGCTGATGCGGGAACAAGGTCGGGGCGAGCTGGCCGGCCGGGCATCACGCCTGTCTCTTTGGAATGATTTACGTGGCCGGGTCGACGTTAAACGACTACAACGGCCCAGTATGAATTTGGATGGCTAACTATGACATTATACCGGCAACTTCTGGTGACCATGCTGCTGCTCTTTGCCATGCTGTTTATTACGGCGTACTCGGTACAGTTCAGTTCAACCAGAAGCTACCTGGCACAACAACAACAAACCACGGTGATCAATACCGTCACTTCGTTGGGATTGGCGCTAACCCCTTATCTTGAAACCAGCGATACCCTGGGCGCCGAGTCGGTGATCAATGCGGTATTCGATGGTGGTTTTTATCGCAAGGTACAACTCAATTTACTGGCTGCGGGTCAGCAGATTACCCGCGAGCACCAGGCATCACCTCAGGGGGTGCCGGACTGGTTTGTTAATCTTGGGCTCTTTGAAGGCGCTCGGCATGAAGCCGTGCTGACTTCCGGCTGGTTGCAGTTGGGCCAGTTATACGTTGAAGGGCATCCGGGCCAAGCTTATTACCAACTCTGGCAGGGCATGAGCCAATTGGCGACCTGGTTTGTGGTCTGTTTTGTGTTGGTGTGGGGCTTGCTGATACTGGCATTGCGTTATCTGCTCAAGCCGTTACACGATATTGAAGTTCAGGCCCGCGAAATAGAATTACATCACTTCGGCAAGGCCATTCCGCTGCCGAATACCCGAGAGCTCAAAGAAGTGGTCTCGGCCATCAATAACATGGCCGGCAAGCTTGAAGTCCAGTTCAGGGAACAGGCAGACGAAGCGGAGCGACTGCGCAATAAAGCCTTTCTGGATGAAGCGTCGGGGCTGGGCAACAGAGCCTATTTTGTGTCTCAGAGCCAGTCCTGGATCAGCGATGGCACCGGCGGTGCGGCCATACTGATTTCGGTGGATATGCTGGAACAGCTTTATCAGGATGAAGGTTTTGCCGCCCGAGAGCAGATGGTTAAAGCCATTGCCGGCAATTTACGCCAACTTTGCCGCCGTTTCGATGAATATGCCTTGGCGCGTATTTCCGCTTACGAGTTTGCCATGCTGGTGCCCGAGTCCGATGCAGAACGGTTGTCGTTGCTGGGCAGCGAGATCAACCGTTTGATTGCCGAGCTGGTGATCGATCCGGTCAATAGCCTGAACATCTCGGTGGTGGGAATCGTGGTGGTACAGTCCGGTGATGATACCAGCCAGCTGCTGACCCGCGCCGATAACGCGCTGAACAAGGCGCGGATGAATGCAGCCGGTGCCGTGGTAATAGAATTCTACCAGGAAGAGCACAAGATGGGCCGGCAGGTCTGGAAACAACTGGTAGAAGAGGCACTGGCAGAAGACTATTTTGAACTCAGCAGTCAGGCGGTACTCGGCTTTGATGGTCAGCTGCAGCATGAAGAGCTGTATATTGCCATCCGTAAGGACGATGTCCTGCACGGTGCCGGTAATTTCTTGCCGGCGGTAGAGCAGTTCAAGCTTGGTGAGCGTCTGGATCTACATATAGTGGGCCGTGCATTAACCCTGCTGGCACAAAGGCCCGCGCTGCGGCTGGCCGTTAACCTGACGCAGTACAGTTGTCGTCAGGTGAGCTTCTGGCATGAGCTCAAGCTGTTACTCGACCGGCATGCCGGTGTGTGCTCCCGACTGTTTCTGGAGTTGCCGGAGAGCGCGTTTGCCTCGAGCAAGAGCGCCTTGATGGAGCCGTTATCGTCACTCAAGGTGGCCTGGGGTATCGATCATTTCGGGCGACATTTCGATTTATTGACACAACTTGGCGATCTCAGACCCCACTATGTCAAACTGGATTACGGCTACAGCAGTCAGGTGGCACAATCAGACTACGACGATGCTTTTTTGGCGGCGGTATGCCGCGCGGCACATAACATGGGAGCGCTGACGATTGCCACGCGAGTGGAGACCGACCAGCAGGTCGAAGTGCTTAAAACCTTGTATGTCGATGCCTATCAGGGATTTATCAGTCCGCCTAAACGACTCGATTAATCGTTCTATTTTTTCGATATAAAAGGCAGCTGGCCTACGGTCAGCTGTCTATATATTGAGCAGGAACTAAGTGGTTTCCGGCCCTAGCCTTAAAGTAATACAAGGCGAACAGGGACAAAAAGCATGGAAACCACTCGAATCGACAGTGCGGTTAAAATCGTCAGCCTGCAAGGGCAGGCTTTTATTATCGGCCAGGATGGCACCGTAGAGCCGGTGACTGTTGGGCAGGTGCTGTTACCCGGCACCCTGCTGCTGACCGATGCCAATACCAATATTGTTTATGGCGAGGCGCCGACGGCCGAGTCACCTCCCCAGCCCCCTGTCGACGAAACGGCGCTAGTCGATGCCGACGCTATTCAGGCTGCCATTCTGGCCGGCCTGGATCCTACCGAATTGTTCAGTGCCACCGCCGCCGGTAATGAAGCTCCGGTTGCCGCAACAGGCGATGGCAGCAGCGGTAATGCCGGCTTCGTGGTGGTGGACAGAGTGGGCGATGCGGTTATCTCCCAGGCGGGCTTTGATACGCGTTTTGCGCCCGAAGCATTTGCGTCGCAGTTACGGGTGCTGCCCGAGCGTGATATAGCAGCGGATGAGAATTCCATACCTATTATTACCGTGGTGATCGATCCTCCTCCCACCCCGCCGAGTGATGGAGGGGGTGGTGATGGCGGCGGCTCGGGTGGCGGCGCTACATTGGCCTATGTTGAAGAAAGCGCCTTGCCTAATGGCACCAACCCGGACAGTAACAATGAAAGCGCCTCCGGTCATTTCGATATTGATACCGGTGGAGACGTGCTGGCCACACTGGAGATCAGGCTGGCCAACGGTGATTGGGTTGATGTCACCGGGGGCGGGCAGATTGTCGGTCAGTACGGCACTCTGGACGTCATCCTGGTCGATGGTGTCTATCAGTGGACCTATACGCTGAACGGGGCGGCAGATCATCCCGACGACATGAACATCGGCGCCGAGGATGTGCTCCAGGAAAACTTCGAGGTGCGGGCTACCGATGATGACGGCGATCAGGCAACTGCCGGCCTGACCATAGATGTACGCGATGATGGCCCCGTTGCCCAGGATGACGACTACAGCGTTACCGAGAGCGGGCTGCCCTGTTACAACCTGATGCTGGTGAGCGACACCTCGGGCAGCATGCAGGGTGACAAGCTTGCGCTGGCCAAGGCGGCATTGATTAACCTGATCAACAGCTATGAGGGTATTGCGTCCGAGCTGCGGATCAGCGTGATCGATTTTGGCAACGGAGTTAAAGGTCAGCAGGTTGATATGACACCTGCGGAGGCCATCACCTATATCAACACCCTGACGGCAGGCGGTTTTACCAACTATGCGGCACCCTTGAATGAAGCCGAGGTTACCCTGACCGATCAATTGGACGATAAGCCGGGCGAGATACACAAGGTGTATTTTATTTCCGATGGCGAGCCCAACAGAGGGGATACACCCGATGGCTGGCAGGGTTTTGCCGATGGCAATGATATCGATGTCATTGCCGTGGGCGTGGGCGTGGAAGGGGCAAACGCGGAAGCCGAACTGGATAAAGTTGGTAACAGCGGCGATGAAACCCTGTTGATCGATGACGCCACCGAGCTGGATGCCGCCTTGCAGGATACGGTGCCGGCCCCGACGCAAGTCACGGGCAATGTGCTGACTAATGATATGGGGGGAACGGATGCTGGTGGGGCCGATGGCCTCGGTCGGGTGGTGTCCGTGACCTACGGCGAAAATACCTATGAGGTACCGGAAAATGGCTCGGTGGACATTCCCACCGACAACGACGGCATTCTCACCATGCACTCCAACGGTGACTTCACCTACAGCGGTCCGGCAGATGTGGATGAGGGTGGCCTCACCGAATCTTTCACCTACACCATGACAGACGGCGATGGCGATACCAGTAGCGCCACGCTGAACATTACCGTGGAGGATAACGGACAGACTCCGCCGCCCGATGGTGGCGGAGATAATGGCGGTGGATCGCATCCGGATTGTCCGCCCATCAGTTACTGGATTGATCACATCAGCCTGCCGCATGTTGCCGCCTCTTTTGCGGGACTCTGGGGCCACGCCCTGGCGGCGGCGGACTTGCTGATTGACATGAATGATACCGAGTCCGGTATCAACGTGTTTCTGAAAAACGGCCCGGACGGCGTGGTACTGACAAGAGAAGACCGGTTTGATGGTGACGACTACCTGGGGGAGCGGCTGTCGGCCTTTATCGGTGATGAACCGGGGCATACCGGTGACCCGCTGTTTTTCACTCTGGATATGAATATCGACGGCAGCTACCAGTTTGACCTGCATAATCTCGATCCGGTGCGGCCCGATGCCTTTCTGGCTGAACAGACACTGGAGTTTGAATTCATCACTCGGGATTGCCACGGAGAGGAAATTACTCACCCGTTCAGCATCGATATCGACAGCGCAGCTCAACACCTGGTTGGCTCGGCGTTGGCCGACGCCATTCAGGCCGAGGTAGGCGACAAGCTTCATATTTTGGGGCTGGAGGGAGACGACACGCTGATGGGCGGCGTCAATATCGATGTGCTGGAAGGCGGTGATGGTCATGACGAGCTGAATGGTCTTCTGGGTAACAACATTCTGAGCGGCGGTAGCGGAGTCGATACCTTCATCTTCACCGAAGTCGACCCGCACTCGGTCAATGTCATCACCGACTATACCGAGGGAGAAGCGCTGGATTTGAGTGCGCTGCTGTCCGAACTTGATGCCTCCGAGCTGTCCGACTGTCTGAGCTTTAGTCTGGACAACGGTGATACCCTGCTGCAGGTATCGCCCAATGGCGGTGACAGCCAGCATATACGCTTGGAAAATGTCGATTTGCTGGACATGTACGGAGCCGCCAGCAGTGCGGAGCTTGTCAATGCCATGCTGACAGAGCAGACGCTGGTGATCGACAGCTGACACCGGGTGAGGCATTCGCCTGCGATTGACAGACAAAGAGGTGAACATGGCCAAGGTGACCACGGTGCTATTGCAGGGCGTCAGTTATCGCTGGGACGGGCAGGATATTCTGGTGGATGACGGTGTGGGGTTACCCTGGTCACTCGGTGGCCACGCACTGGAGCAGGTTGAGCTTTTTGATGGCGAAGGGGAGTCGGTGGCGGCATTTACCATCGATTTCGAAGGGCAGCAGTGGTACTTGTCCGGTGCGGACATACCCGGTGACATCATTCTTCTGGACGAGGCGGGAGCCTCTCTGGCAGTGAATTCATCAGGCATGGAAGAGCGCGCATCGGGGCCGTCGAATGCTCTGGTATTACCGGAGCCGATCGAGACGATGGCTACCGACGAGCTGGTGGTGTTGAATCTGGACGATATTCTCTACGAAAGCGAGCCGTTGGCGCCGGCTCTGGCTGCGACTGCCGCTGACACAAGCCACCTTGACGGTGAGCTTATCGACGATGTGATCAACTGGCTGGCGGTGTATAGTCATCATGATTAAACGGGTTGGCTCCATCAGGCAACCTTGTCGCGTGCTTATCATGAGGCTTTATTATGCATATCTCTTCACGGGGCAGTCTGTTGCTGCTGCCTCTGCTGTTCAGCGCCACCACTTTTGCCATCGCCGTTCCCGAGCATCCCCATCTGGTGACTCAGGGCCAGTCTGAAATACGGGTAGCTCCCGATATGGCGACCCTGTCGGTAGCGGTGACCGCACTCAAGCCGGAAAGCCGACTGGCGAAAGAAGACGTGGACACCAAGGTGGCGGCGTTGTTCAGCAGTCTGGCGCGCCTCGGCATTGGCAAAAAGGACATCGATAGCGGTAATGTGATTACCCGTCCCGATTATACCTATTCGAAAAATGGCGGCAGCCCCACGCTTAATGGTTATCTGGCCGAGCGACAAATCAGTGTACGCCTGTACGATCTGGATCTCCTGAGTCAGACCCTGAACAAAATACTGGAGCAGGGTATCCAGAACATTCAGCAGGTCAGCTATGGCCGACGTAATGAAGACGAACTGCGTCGCGAGGCACGCCTGGCGGCGATAACCAACGCCAGATCTCTGGCAGAGGAACTGGCGCAGGGGTTCGGGCGCAGTGTGGGCGAGGTGTACGCCATCGAATACCAGCCGCAAGGGCCGATTAACCCGTCTCGACATCTTGGTGCCATGGCGACCATGGCGTCGAAAGAAGCGCTGGATGCCAGCTATGTACAGAATGAAATACCGTTTACCGATCGGGTACAGGTGGTATTCAATCTGGACTGAACGGCACGAGGAGGCGAATGGAATCGCCTTATTAAGCAAATGAGCTGTTTCATTTCAGTGTAAACGTCGGACAACGGGCCCGCTCCGCCGACTCGCTATGAATACCTCCATGTACGCTCTCTGTTTCATCCCTGAAACAGAAGGTCGGCTGAGCAGATCCCGTTGTCCTCCCTGATGCTCCGGCATGGTCTGTTTGTAGTGGTACACCACTCGGTGTTGCCTCTGGAACCGAGATCTAAAAGGTGACCAGATCATTGCTGGGAGAGGTATTATTTACAGCGGGAAGATTAAAAAAAAATTTATAACTTAAAAAAACGTGACTTTGGTTACATAAATTCCCTAAAGCCGATGTTTTTGGTACTTTATGGTGATACCAACGCAGTTGTCATAAAGGACCAGGTAATGGCTAACCATTCTTTAGATAAAGAAAAAATTAAAATTTTATTACTGGAAGGGGTACACCCGGGCACAGTTGAATCTTTCAAAAGTGCGGGTTACAGCAACATCGACTACCTGAAAACCTCGCTGGCGGAAGATGAACTGAAAGAGCGCATCAAAGACGTTCATTTCGTCGGTTTGCGCTCGCGCACCCAACTGACAGAGGCGGTACTGGATGCGGCCGACAAGCTGGTCGCCATCGGCTGTTTCTGTATCGGTACCAATCAGGTTAATCTGAGCGCCGCCGAAATTCGCGGTATTCCGGTATTCAACGCCCCCTTCTCCAACACCCGCAGCGTGGCCGAACTGGTATTGGGTGAACTGTTGCTGTTGCTGCGTGGTATTCCCGAGCGTAATGCGCTGGCCCATCGCGGCGAATGGCAGAAAACCGCCCATCATTCCTTTGAAGCCCGCGGTAAGCGTCTGGGCATTATCGGCTATGGCCATATCGGTATTCAGCTTGGCATTATCGCCGAAGGTATCGGTATGCAGGTGTCTTATTATGATATCGAAAGCAAACTGTCTCTGGGTAACGCCACTCAGGTAGCCAGCCTGCAAGAGCTGCTGAACATCTCCGACGTGGTGTCATTGCATGTGCCCGAAACCCCGCAGACCAGGAACATGCTGGGTGCCGAAGAGCTGGCTATGATGAAACCGGGCGCCATTCTGATCAATGCCTCTCGCGGTACCGTGGTGGATATCGATGCCCTTGCCGCCGCCCTGGCCAGCAAGCACATTGCCGGAGCCGCCATCGATGTGTTCCCGGTTGAGCCCAAGTCCAACGCCGAAGAGTTCGTGTCACCCTTGCGTGAGTTCGATAACGTGATCCTGACGCCGCACATCGGTGGCTCTACCCAGGAAGCCCAGGAAAACATCGGATACGAAGTGGCCGGCAAGCTTATCAAGTATTCCGATAACGGCTCTACCCTGTCTGCGGTCAACTTCCCCGAGGTGTCTCTGCCCGAGCATCCGGATACCAGCCGCCTGTTGCATATTCACCACAACAAGCCGGGTATCCTGAGCCAGATAGTGCAGGCCTTTGCCGCCGACGATATCAACATTGCCGCCCAGTATCTGCAGACTTCACCCAAGATTGGTTATGTGGTGATTGAAGTGGAAACGGCACAAAGCGAGCAGGCGCTGGAAAAGCTGAAATCCATTGACGGCACCATTCGCGCGCGAATTCTGCACTGATTACAAGCATTAGCCATTAAAAAGGGGCCTGAGGCCCCTTTTTTTATAATGTTTGCGGATGGATATCCAGTTCGTCCACGAAGCGTTCTACGCTGATTTCGGCCTGTTTTACCTCGTCAAACGTGGCGATATGGTAAACCGCGTCTCCTTCATTGACCAACGGCATGGTCAGGCAGCCAATCACGATACCTCCTTTTGGCGCCACCACTTCACAAATCTCGTCGCCCAGTGGGGCAGTAATGGTACCCAGGCACTCTCCCTTGCTCACCCGGTCACCCAGTCGAGCCTTGAGATGTAACAAACCGTCTTGCTCGGCGCGGGTCCAGGCGCTGGACCTGGCGATCATCGGGTTCATTCGGGCTTTGCTGACCGTGGGCTTCAGCATGCCGAGGGTGCGCATCACGTTCAGTACGCCGCGGGTACCGGCCTTGATGGCCACCGGATCGAAGCGCAGGGCCTCGCCGGCTTCATACAGGATCACCGGGATATCGCGGCTTTCAGCCACCGCCCGTAGCGAGCCATCGCGGATGCTGGAGTCCAGGATCACCGGTGCACCAAAGCTCTCGGACATCTGGCGGGTAACTTCGCAGTCTAATTGGGCACGGATCTGGGGCAAATTGGAGCGATGAATGGCGCCGGTGTGCAGGTCGATGATGTGCGAGCATTTGTTGACGATTTCATCGACGAAAAAATGTGCGACCCGCGAGCCGAGCGAGCCTTTTTCCGACCCCGGAAAACAGCGGTTCAGATCGCGCCGGTCCGGCAGATAGCGGGACTTGTGGATAAAACCGAATACATTGACCACCGGCACCGCGACCAGGGTGCCTTTCAGTCGCGCCGGATTCACCCGGCTCAAGACCTGATTGACTATCTCGATGCCGTTGAGTTCGTCGCCGTGAATGGCGGCGCAGATCAGCAATACCGGCCCCGGCTGCTTGCCGTGTACCACCTCCAGCGGCACCGTCAGCGGCGATTGGGTATATAACTGCGCCAGTGCCAGCTGCAATATCTTGCGCTGGCCCGGGGCAACCTGCTCCCCGGCGATGTGAAAAGGCTCGACCATCAGCCGCGTTCTCTGGTCTTTGCCTTTTTATGGGCGTTCTGCTCTATATATTGAATCATCAGATCGGCCACGTCTTTACCGGTTGCCACCTCGATACCCTGCAGACCCGGCGATGAGTTGACTTCCATCACCAGGGGGCCGCGTTTGGAACGCAGCAGATCAACGCCAGCCACGCTCAGGCCCATGGCGCGGGCCGAGGCTATGGCGGTCTTGCGTTCTTCCGGGCTGATACGGATCAGATTTGCGGCGCCGCCCCGGTGCAGGTTGGAGCGAAACTCGCCTTCTTTGGCCTGACGCTTCATGGCGGCGATGACCTTGTCACCCAGCACGAAGCAGCGAATATCGGCGCCGCCGGCCTCTTCGATAAACTCCTGCACCATGATATTGGCCTTGAGTCCCATAAAGGCTTCCAACACGCTTTCGGCGGCTTTGCGGGTTTCAGCCAGCACTACGCCAATGCCCTGGGTGCCTTCCAGCAGCTTGATCACCAGCGGGGCACCACCCACCATGCTGATGAGGTCGGGCACATCGTCGGGCTTGTTGGCAAAGCCGGTGATTGGCATGCCCACGCCCTGACCCGACAGCAATTGCAGCGAACGCAGCTTGTCGCGGGAGCGGCTGATGGCGGCGGAATGGTTAAGGGTGTAGCAGTCCATCATTTCAAATTGACGCAACACGGCGGTACCGTAAAAGGTTACGCTGGCCCCGATACGCGGAATAATCGCATCGAAGTGCTCGAGCTCCTTGCCGTGATAGTGAATGGAGGGCTTGTTATCGTTGATGTTCATGTAGCATTTGAGGGCATCGATGATGCGTACCTCATGGCCGCGCGCCTCGGCGGCTTCGCGCAGGCGGCGGGTGGAGTACAGGGATGCATTACGTGAAAGAATGGCAATTTTCATGGTGTGAGACGGCTCTATCCGTTGATATTCGGGGGAGAAAATTCAGGCCTCTATCTACGCTATCTTGCGAGCAAGCGCCAACAAGAAAAACCGGGCCTGAACTAAAAAATTTTTTATCTGTACTTACAAACTAGCAGTGTTGGCCTGTTTTACGCCAATAATCACTTATTTTGCATGTGTTATGAGCAGGTACTTTCTTTGCTGCCTGTACTATGTCTAAATGTTGTACTGTATGCGTCGGTTTTTTACACCGGCCACTGCCCACCGATGAGGAGGAATTATGTCTTCCAGTCCGAATGCGTCTTTTACCGACACCCTGACCCTGGGTCAGCAATCCTTTCATTATTACAGCCTGCAAAAACTGGCTGCCAGTCAGGAACTGGCCCGGTTGCCCAAATCGCTCAAGGTATTGACCGAAAACCTGTTGCGTAATCTGGATGGCGATACCGTCACCGAGGATGATATAGCCGCCATGGTCGACTGGCTGCAAAAGGGGGCTTCCAGTCGAGAAATTGCCTTTCGCCCGGTACGGGTACTGATGCAGGATTTTACCGGGGTGCCGGCGGTAGTGGATCTGGCCGCCATGCGCGATGCGGTGCAGCGGCTCGGCGGCAAGGCCGAACAGGTAAATCCGTTGTCGGCGGTGGATTTGGTGATCGACCACTCGGTGATGGTGGATGCTTTTGCGGATGAACAGGCATTTGCTACCAACGTGGACATGGAAATGGCCCGCAACGGCGAGCGTTATGCCTTTCTGCGCTGGGGCCAGCACACCTTCGATAACTTCCGCGTGGTGCCGCCCGGCACCGGCATCTGCCATCAGGTCAACCTGGAATACCTGGGCCAGACGGTCTGGCAACAGCAGCAGGACGGCACGACCGTCGTTTGTCCGGATACGCTGGTTGGTACCGACTCCCACACCACCATGATCAACGCCCTCGGTATTCTCGGCTGGGGCGTGGGTGGCATCGAGGCCGAGGCGGCCATGCTGGGTCAGCCGGTGTCGATGCTGATCCCCGAGGTGGTGGGCTTCAAGCTCAGCGGCCAGTTACGCGAAGGCATTACCGCCACCGATCTGGTGCTGACGGTGGTGCAGATGTTGCGCAATAAGGGAGTGGTCGGCAAATTCGTGGAATTCTACGGTGACGGCCTGGCGAGTCTGCCGCTGGCCGACCGCGCCACCATTGCCAACATGGCACCGGAATACGGTGCTACCTGCGGTTTTTTCCCGGTAGATGAAGAAACCCTGCGCTATCTGCGCCTTACCGATCGCAGTGAGGAACAGGTAGAGCTGGTCGAGGCCTATAGCAAGGCACAGGGGCTGTGGCGCCATCCCGGTGACGAGCCGGTGTTTACCGACACCCTCAGTCTGGATATGGGCGAGGTGCAAGCCTGTCTGGCCGGGCCCAAACGGCCGCAGGACCGGGTCGAATTGTCGAAGGTACCGGCGGCCTTCAACCTGAGCCGGGAGCTCAGGGTCGGGCAAGCCCAGCAACAGCGGCTGGAAGGCGAGGGCGGTCAGACCGCGGTCGGCTGTGAACAGTCGCTGACCGGCACCGAGTTCTCGCTCGATGGCAGCACCCACCGGCTGCAGGACGGTGCCGTGGTGATTGCCGCCATTACCTCCTGTACCAACACCTCAAACCCGAGTGTGTTGATGGCCGCCGGGCTGCTGGCCAGGGCGGCGGCAGAGCGGGGGCTGACCCGTGCCCCCTGGGTCAAAAGTTCGCTGGCCCCCGGCTCCAAGGTGGTCACCGACTACCTCGAGCAAGCGGGACTGATGACCTATCTGCAACAACTGGGCTTTTATCTGGTGGGCTACGGTTGCACCACCTGCATCGGCAACTCCGGCCCCTTGCCCGAGCCCATCGAGCAGGCGATTCGGCAGGATGACATTACCGTCGGCTCGGTCCTGTCGGGCAACCGCAACTTTGAAGGGCGTATTCATCCCTTGGTGCAAACCAACTGGCTGGCGTCACCGCCGCTGGTGGTGGCCTATGCGCTGGCCGGCAACATGAACGTCGATCTGACTCGCGATCCCCTGGGTAACGATAAAGACGGCAAGCCGGTTTACCTGAAGGATATTTGGCCGTCGCAGCAGGCCGTTGCCGAGGCGGTGGCGCTGGTCAACAGCGACATGTTCCACCAGGAGTACGCCCGGGTGTTTGACGGTGATGAACGCTGGCAGGCCATCGAGGTAAAAGGCAGCAGCACCTTCAACTGGCAGGCGGATTCCAGCTACATTCAGCACCCGCCGTTTTTCCAGACCATGGCCAAAGAGCCGGAGCCGGTGGAAGACATTGTCGAGGCCCGGCTGCTGGCAGTATTGGGCGACTCGGTCACCACCGACCATATTTCTCCGGCCGGTAATATCAAGGCCGACAGCCCGGCGGGTCATTATCTGCAATCTCTGGGGGTGGAGCGCAAGGACTTCAACTCCTACGGCTCTCGCCGCGGTAATCACGAGGTGATGATGCGCGGTACCTTCGCCAATATCCGCATTCGCAACCGCATGCTGGAAAACGTGGAGGGCGGAGAAACCCGGCATTACCCCAGCGGAGAGCAGCTGTCGATCTTTGATGCCGCCATGCGTTATGAACAGGAAGGGGTACCGCTGGTGGTGGTGGCCGGCAAGGAATACGGCACCGGATCCAGCCGTGACTGGGCTGCCAAGGGCACCCGCTTGCTGGGGGTGCGCGCCGTGATTGCCGAGTCTTTTGAGCGTATTCACCGCTCCAACCTGATCGGCATGGGCGTGGTGCCGCTGGAGTTTATCGGTGACAGTGTCGACAGCCTGGGGTTGAAAGGCGACGAGCTGATCAGCATCAAGGGCTTGAATGACCTGAGCCCCGGCAAGGAGCTGGTGGTAAAGATAGAAGGGGCGAACGGCAAGGCGCAGCAAATCAAGGTGCGTTGTCGCATCGACACCGGTAACGAGCTGACCTATTACCGGCACGGCGGCATACTGCACTACGTGATCCGCCGCATGCTGGGGTAGTGTTTTATTCTTTATGCCGGTGTCGAGAGGAGGAAATATAATGGCCACGGCTTATTGTATTGTAAATATCGTGAAAATTTACGATCAGGAAAAATTCGAGCAATACGTTACCGGCCATACGCCGACCATTACGCAATATGGTGGCCGGTTTCTGGTGAAGGGAAACAGGGGGGAGGTGCTGGAAGGCGTCTGGCCCGCCAACCTGATAGTGGTGCACGAGTTTCCGAGTATTGAGCAGTTCAGAGCCTGGTACAGCTCAGAGGAATATCGCCCCTGGAAGGAGCTGCGCCAGTCCTGCGCCGATGTGAACGTGATACTGACGGAGGGTTGTTGACGCAGAAGGAAATGGGCTGGCATATCGATAAAAATGGGAACAATATTTTTTAGTGTGTTACCCCAGGGTGGCCAGTATCACCTGTGAAGGCGCAAAACAGGCCTGAACCCGGTCACCGGCGGCCAGCTTCAGCCGGTGGCTGTCCGTTTTTGACAGCAGGGCGCACAGTGGCTCACCCTGATCCAGCTGAAGTTCGTATTCATCGAATTCTTCCCCCGGCACAACGGCAGTGATAACCCCCGGCAGGCGGTTATCACTGTCGGTAATGGCGGTTCTTTCCGGCACCAGCCTCACCCAGGGTGCCTTGACCAGCGCCAGTACTTCCTTGCCGGGGGCCAGCCCCAGCCGATGGCTGCTGCGTTCGGTAATATCCGCATAGACTCGAGCGCCGCCAGTCATCTGCAGACAGATCTTGCGGTTGAGATGCGTCGGCTCCAGCGTCAGCACGCGCGTAAAAAACTGGTTGCGGGCGCTGGTCTGCAGTGAAAAACGGGCCACTACCGACAGCAGGCTGTCGAGCGAGGTGGACTCGTCCTGCAGGGCGTTGACCGCCATGCGTTCTATTTGATTCAGCAGGCCATATATTTTAAGCAAGCGTTCGCCATAAGGCGTCAGTACGGCGCCACCACCGCCCTTGCCACCGGTTTCACGCTCGACTACCGGGCTGTCGGCCAGCCGGTTGATGTCGTTCACCG
This sequence comes from Oceanisphaera sediminis, assembly GCF_039539745.1. Lineage (NCBI taxonomy): Bacteria > Pseudomonadati > Pseudomonadota > Gammaproteobacteria > Aeromonadales > Aeromonadaceae > Oceanisphaera > Oceanisphaera sediminis. Next base: position 102,295 of record NZ_BAABDS010000005.1, on the reverse strand, counting down.
CATCCCAGGCCGATTTATAGCTGATGCCGGCGGCCCTGGCGCCCTGACTGATCGATCCCTGGGCACGGATTTGCTCCAGCAAACGAATTCGCTTGGGATTGACGAAGAGCTGCTCCTGGCTATGCAGGCTCAGCATTAGTTCCAGATCCATGATGGCTCCTCAATATCGATGGCGGTCATTATGGCCACATTCACCGTTTTCGCGGGCATTTCAGTATCGTTGTGTTTTTATTTATATAACGATAGAGTGCCATCATTGTCTCTATTTTTATATAGCCAGTGGAGAAGAGTGAAATGCAACACCGACAGAGGTGCTTCCTGCTGCTTGCCGCCCTGGGCTGTTCGGCGCCGTTGTCCGCCGATGAAATTCGAGTGGCGGTGGCCACCAACTTCATCGAAGTGATGGAGCGACTGGGCGAAGACTTTGCCGCCCAAAGCGGGCATCAGGTACGAATTTCTTCCGGTGCTACCGGCAAGCTGTATGCGCAAATCAAGAACGGGGCTCCCTATGATGTGTTTCTGGCGGCCGACAAACGGCGGCCGACCCTGCTGGATGAAGAAGGGATGGCCATTGCCGGCAGCCGTTTTACCTATGCGTTGGGCAAGCTGGTGCTGTGGAGCCCGACCGAAGATTACATTGACGCTGATTTGCGGGTACTGAAGAAGCAGGATTTTCGTTTTCTTTCCATCGCCAACCCCAGAACCGCACCTTATGGCCGTGCCGCGCAGCAGGTGCTGGAAAAGCAGGGTGTCTGGGCCGTACTTAGGCCCAAAATGGTGCGCGGTGAAAACATTGGCCAAGCCTATCAGTATGTGTTCAGCCAAAATGCCCAGCTGGGATTTGTCGCCAAGTCCCAGGTATTCAAGAACGGTGTCTTTGCCGAGGGCTCTTACTGGCAGGTGCCGGAGCCGTTTTATGATCCCATAGTGCAGCAGGCGGTATTGCTGAAAGACGGCGCCGCGGCTCGCCAGTTGCTGGACTATCTTCGTTCGCCGGCCGCCGCCGGGGTGATTGAATCCTACGGCTATGGCGTGGCCGCCGGCTCGCATTAACCGACATCAAGGAAAAGCATGTTGTTGTCTCAGGACGATCTGTCGGCGCTGCTGCTGACTGTGCGATTGGCGGCGGTCACCGTGCTGGTGCTGCTGGTGATCGGCATGCCGCTGGCATGGTGGCTGAGCCAGAGTCGCTGTCGGCTCAAGACGCTGGTAGAGGCGGTGGTGGCACTGCCACTGGTGTTGCCGCCGACGGTACTGGGGTTTTACCTGCTGCTGGCGCTGGGGCCGAACGGCATCTTCGGCATCACCTCTCAGGCGCTGGGCGGTGGCACCCTGGCGTTCAGTTTTACCGGTCTGGTCATTGGCTCGGCCTTTTATTCGCTGCCGTTCGTGGTGCAGCCGTTGCAAGGCGCCTTCGCCAGTATCGGCCGGCGTCCGCTGGAGGTAGCGGCTACCTTGCGGGCTTCGCCGCTGGACCGGTTTTTTACCGTGGTGCTGCCACTGGCCCGCAATGGTTTTTTGACGGCGGTGGTGCTCGGCTTTGCCCATACCCTGGGGGAATTTGGCGTGGTACTGATGATTGGCGGCAACATTCCGGGGGCGACCCAGGTGATCTCCATCGCCATCTATGACCATGTCGAAACCCTGCAATACGGCGACGCGCATCTGCTGTCGGCCATTCTGCTGGTGTTGTCATTCAGCATATTGCTGCTGGTGTATGCGCTTAACCGACGCTTTGCGGTGGTGCACCCATGAGCATCGATGCCGCCTTTACCCTGCAGCGGCCCGACTTTCGACTGGAGGTGGAGTTCGAGCTGCCCGCCACCGGCGTCACCGCCCTGTTCGGCCCTTCCGGCTGTGGCAAAACCACCCTGCTGCGGGCCATGGCGGGTTTGGAGCGCTGCTCCGGGCATTTTCGGCTGGGCGAGCAATGCTGGCAAAGTGAGCAGCTGTTTGTGCCGACCCATAAAAGACGGCTCGGCTACGTGTTTCAGGAGGCGAGCCTGTTTGCCCATCTGTCGGTACTGGGCAACCTGGAATATGGCTGGCGCCGGTTGCCGGCGGCGCTGCGGCGAGCCGACAAGGCGCAGTTGATCGACTGGCTGGGGCTGACGCCGCTGTTGCATCAACGGGCGACCGAGCTGTCCGGCGGTCAGCGCCAGCGAGTCGCCATCGGCCGGGCGCTGCTGACCAGCCCTCAACTGTTGCTGCTGGACGAGCCGTTGTCGGCACTCGACACCGGTGCCAAGCGGGACATTCTGCCCCTGCTGGAACGCCTCTCGGCCCAGGCCGGGGTGCCGGTGGTGTATGTCACCCATGCGCCGGAAGAAGTGGAACGGCTGGCCGATCGGGTGCTGTTGATGGAGCGAGGGCGCATCAGCCATAACGACAGCCTGCAGCAGGCACTGGCTCGACCCTTGAGTCCCTTGTTTCGGGATGAAGATGCGGCGGGGGTGCTGCAAGGCCGGCTCGGCGAGGTGCTGGCCGATGGTCGGCTGCCGTTCGACTGCGCCGCCGGTCGGCTGTGGCTGGCCGGGCATGACCCTGCCGGGGCGGGGGGGGCTCGGCTGCGGGTGTTGGCTCGCGACGTCAGCGTGGCGCTGGCGCCGGTGCCCGATATTTCGGTGCTGAACCAGTTACCGGCGCGGGTAGTGAGTCTGACCCCAACCTCGACCGGGCAGGTGTTGCTGATGTTGGCACTCACAGGTGAGCTGCACATACCGGCCCGGCTTTCGGCCTATTCGGTCGAACAGCTGAAATTGATGCCGGGCAGCCCCTGCTATGCCCTGATCAAGGCGGCGGCACTGGTTTAAGCGGCGGCATCCGGGCGGACGCCGCACAAGAAGATTAAACGCCTTTGCGGACCACACCACTCGGGCTGCCAATCAGCAGCACATCGGCGCCGCGTTCGGCGAACAGGCCGTTGGTCACCACGCCGACGATGGCATTGATGCGGTTTTCCAGCTCTCTGGGCGCGGTGATCTGCAGGCCGTGCACATCCAGAATCTGGTTGCCGTTGTCGGTGATCACGCCTTCCCGGTAGACCGGTTTGCCGCCGAGTTTGGTCAGCTCGCGGGCCACATATTCACGGGCCATGGGAATGACTTCCACCGGCAGCGGGAAGCGGCCCATCACATCCACGGTCTTGGTGCCGTCGACGATACAGATGAAACGGTCGGCCACGGCGGCGACGATTTTTTCCCGGGTCAGGGCCGCGCCGCCGCCCTTGATCATCGCCATGCTGTCGTCTATTTCATCGGCGCCATCCACATAAACGGCCAGCTCGCTGACGTCATTCAGGTCGAAGATGCGAATGCCGAGCTGCTCCAGCCGGGCGGTGGAGGCTTCGGAGCTGGATACGGCACCCTTGATCTGATCCTTGACCGAGCCGAGGGCGTCGATAAAGTGATTAACGGTCGAGCCGGTACCCACACCCACTATGGTGCCCGGCGTTACGTAATCCAGCGCCGCCCAACCGGCGGCTTTTTTCATCTCATCTTGTGTCATGGCTTTTTTCTCTTGCTCGGGGCTATGGTGCTTACGGCGGTCTGCTGTAAAAGTGGCGGCATTATAGCAAAGCACACCTGCCTTGCATGTGGCTTTTACCAGCGCCAGTGCTGGTCGGGAGTGATCAGCTCCGGCAGGGGGATGTCCCAGCTGTCGGTAGGAATAGCGGGTAGTTGCTGGCAATTATGGGCCAGGCCCACCGGACGTGGCCCAAGTCCCTGACGCCAGGCGGCCAGGGTGCGGTCGTAAAAACCGCCGCCCATACCGATGCGATTGCCCCGACTATCAAACGCGACCAGCGGGGTATAGATAACGTCCAGCTCCTGCTTGGGCAGCAACAAACGAATATCCAGTTTGGGCTCGGGAATACCGAAGCGGTTGGCAATCAGCCGGGTGTCGGGGTCATAGCGCAAAAACAGCAGGTGACCGGGGCTGAAGTGATGCAGTACCGGCAGATACACCTGAGTACCCTGTGACCAGTACCAGTCAATCAGCGGCTGCGGATCCAGCTCGCCGTCGTTGGCCAGATACAGCGCCACCTTGCCGGCCTGGGCCAGATGCTCGGCGCCGGCCACATGCCGAATGATCACCTCGGAGGCCGCCTGCTGCTCGGTGCCGCTCAGGGCTCGGCGGGCCTGGCGGATTTGCTGTCGTATTTGATGTCTGTCGGTCATGAAAGCGTCCTGCTTATTAAATTCCACGGTAAGGCGAGCAGTGTAAGGGGGAAGGGGGCTACGAAGGTGTGAACGGGCCTCGCCGTTCTTGTTCACCTCACGTCTTTCCTCTCACTCCTCACTCTTCTCGGCGGTTCAGTGATGCCAGGGGCTGTTCTTCAGCCGAACATAGAGTGCTTCCACCTCGGTGCGCGCCCAGGGGGTACGGCGCAGAAAGGTAAGGCTGGACTTGATGCTCGGATCCTTCTTGAAACAGTTGATATTGATCCGGCGGGCCAGCTCTTCCCAGCCGTAACGATCCACCAGCTCGGTCAGCAGATCCTTGAGGGTAATACCGTGCAGCGGGTTGTTGGGTTGTTCTGTCATCGGGGAGTACCAGACGTGATTAACGAAGTAAGCCGCGATTGTAGCAGTATTTGCGCCAATGGCGGGAGAGGCATGATCCAGAACAACCCCGCTGTCACAGAACTGTGCTAGTTTGAGTCCTATTGCCAATAGCAATGCCGATAACAATAAAACGCCTCGAGCAGGCACGGGAGAGCAAGATGACAAGAGCAAGAACCCCCGCTGTGGTGACCTGCTTTATTGCAGGGATGGCAGTGGCCTGGTTCAGTCAGGGTACTGGCGTGGTGAAGTCGGATCCGGAACGCAATATCTGGATTCCGCCCACCCTGACCATGCCGCTGCAGGTACAGGCGGCCTATAACGACGAGCAAATCTTTTTTCGTTACCGCTGGCCGGCCGACAAGCCCCATGTTTATCACGACATGCTGCGCTATCAGGATGGCAACTGGGTTCGCTATGGTGCGTCGCGTACCGGCCCGGATCCCGAAGGCACCTATGAAGATCGGGTCAGCATGCTGGTAGACGATGGCCGGGTACCGGAGTTTGGTCGCTATGGGGGCTACATCACCGTCGGTGCAGACATGCGGTTTTTCACTCAACAGGCCAGCAAGTCCGAGGTGGCCGCCGACCCTTATATCGGCGGGAAAATGGGCGCCAACGAGGTGCAGAAACATTTGCCCGCCACCCGTACCGACATGGCCGACTGGCGAAGTGTAAAGTCAGAGTCCGATCTCGATGCGCAGCGCGCCAGTGGCTATTTTCTGGATCTCTGGCACTGGCGGGCCGGTCGCTCCAATGGGGTGAACATGTCCGACGACCAGCTGGTGGCCGGGCACCGGATCAGCGATGCCGGCAAGGGCCCCTTCAGCACCAACTGGGATGCAGAGCGCAATCAGCCGTTGTTCATGTTTGATCGCGACAAGGCCGGCATGGATGCCCTGACCTGGCGGCAGGTGCAGCAAGACAGCGTCGACTTTGATGGCATCTATTACCTGTCGGAAGACATGGCCAGGCCCTTCGACCCGACTCATGAGTGGCAGCAGGATGATGTGATTCCACGTCGTCTGCTGCGCAGCGGCCAGGGCTCCCGGGCCGACATCAGCGTGTTGGGTCAGGGACGCTGGCAGGATGGCTGGTGGGATGTTACCCTGCAGCGCGCGCTGGATACCGGCCATCCGCTGGACGACAAGGCATTTCAGCATCAGGGGCGTTACGATCTCGCCTTTGCAGTGCACAGAGATGCGACCGGCAGTCGCTGGCACTATGTGTCTCACCCCTACACCCTGGGGCTGGGCCGTGATGCGGATCTGGTCGCCCGTTATATCGACGGCGATCGCCCGGTCTGGAACGATGACGGATGGACCGACATTACCCTGTTTTACCCAGGCCAGGTCAGCTGGCCACAGTTGACCAGTCAGGTGCACGCCGGGGCGCCCAATATCGCCGCCGGTGAGCCGGTCAGGCCACGGCACAGCGAGCAGCAGCTGGCACAATACGGGGTCGAAATGGAATTCAATGCCGAGATCACCCGCCAATGGTGGCTGACACTGGGCGCCGGTCTGGTGCTGATGCTTGGCCTGTGGCTGGGGCTGCGCCGTGACTTTACTTCCACTACCAAGCGAGGAGACGCACAATGACGGGCATGCATCATATGCTGGTTCACTTTCCACTGGCATTCTGGGCGCTGGCGCTATTGATGATGCTGCTGGGCCGCTTTCAGCAGGGCGCACTGGCGCAGGCGTGCCGGTCGGGCTTGCCAGCGGTGCTGGTACTGGCCTGGCTGGGTGCCGTTGCCGCGCTGGTCAGTGGCTGGCTGGTGTGGCCGGCAGCGGCCAACCTGCATAGCCCCATGACGCGTAATCACCTGTTGATGTCACTGTGGGCCACCGGCCTGTGGACGGTGATCACCCTGCTGGTCTGGCGGGCACAACACGCGGCGCTGCAAGGCGGGCAGGGGCTGATACTGATAGTGCTGGGGCTGATTGGCTCGGCGTTGTTTGCCATCAGCGGTACTCTGGGGGGATACCTTGCCGGGGCTCCCACCCAGTTGTCACAACTGCTGGGGCAACTGGGCTGGTCGGTTTACGGCACCTTCTACCTGCCGGACTGGAGTTTGATGTTACTGGTGGTACTGGGTGTCGGCTGTGCCGTCTTGGGCATGGGCGGCCGGGCTCGTAACGCGTAAGCGCTACGCGATTATCGCGCATAAAAAAAGACCGGCGTTGCCGGTCTTTTTTGTGTCTCTCGAACAGATAACCAGAGAGAACTAAGAGGGAATCCCCAGGGTGCCGTTGCAGGTGTTAGTCCTTGAACCCGTTGGTTCAAGGCGGAAACCCGGTATCTACCGCAGGCTTCTCGGTCGGGCCGAGCATGCTCAATAGTAAATAACACGGCTTTCCTGTGCTGTGATTATCGGCTCAGGGACGCCACCCAACTGACGAACACCCCAGGGAAAGCTAAACTTTTATCTTAAATCCAAACGCGTGCTACCTAGCCTACCTTGCTGGCCAGAGCATCTTCAATCGTATGCTGAAGCATCTTGATGCGCTTATCCATGGCGTCAGCATATTGGTAGTTCTTGTCTTTTTCAAGCTCAAGTTCATGGCACACATTCAGGGCCAGCATAATGGCGATCTGCTCATTCGAGCCCGCCTTGCCGCCCTGCTTGAACGTGTGTATACGTTCGTTGAGCATGTCGGCTGCCCGTTGCAATGCCGCTTCCTGCCCAACAGGACAGGCCACCTTATAAGGGCGCCCGAGAATAACGATGTCGATTGCCGCTGTGGTCATGTGATCCTCAGATAGCTGATTGCAATAGGCCATAAAATTGTGGCGACTATATAGGGGCGCACCAGAAGTTTCAAGGGGTTGCTGGCCTGAGCGAAGTCACAATGCTAGGATCTGCCCCATATATGCCACCTTTTTGCCAATCGAGTACATGATGAACGACAACGCCCGTCTCAACTACGACGCCTTCACCACCTTGCTTGAACACCACAATATGGTGGTGACCGCCGCCGAAGTGCATGGCGTTATCTGCGGTTTGATCTGCGGCGGCATGGCCAAGAACGACCCTCGCTGGCAGGAACACTTCAATGCGCTGCTGAACGACGACTTCGGTTTGCCTGCCGAAGTGAAAAAAGCGGTTAACCTGCTGTTTAGCCGGGTATATGACGAGCTGGTCAGTCAGAGCCGTTTTGAACTGCTGATGCCGGAAGACGACGAGCCGCTGGATGAGCGACTGGATGCGATGATGGAGTGGGCCGCCGCCTTTCTGGCCGGCTTTGGTGTGGTGCAGGTGGAGCTGAACAAGGCTTCGCCCGAACTGCAGGAAATGATCCAGGACATCAGCAGCATTACTCAGGTTGCCAGCGACTTCGATCAGGAAGACGAAGAAAGCGAAACCGCCTTTGTGGTGCTGTATGAGCATCTGAAGCTGGGGGCGACGCTGGCTTTTGAAGAATTCGGCAAGGGTCAGCCTGCGCCCAAGCGTCCCACCTTACATTAAGCAAGACCGTTCAACCAAATGACCCATTATGATGTGGTAATTAACGGCGGCGGCATGGCCGGTGCCGTATTGGCGCTGGGCCTTGGCCGCTTGCACCGCCCGGATGGCTCGGCCCTGCGCATTGCGGTTATCGAAGCGGTTGCTCCGGAGCGAGACCTGCACCCGGGCTTTGATGCGCGCAGCATTGCCCTGGCCGGACACAGCCGTGAACTGCTGGAGCAGTTGGGCCTGTGGCCCCGGTTGGCCGGCCTGACCACTCCCATCAACCATATTCAGGTCTCCGATCAGGGCCATTTTGGTCAGGTGAATATTCGTGCCGACGACTACCCGGTACCGGCACTGGGGTATGTGGTTGAGCTGCATCCGGTGGGGCAGCTGTTGTATCGGCACATGACACTGTGCCCCAACATCGCGTTGCTGTGTCCTGCTCGCATCGAGACGCTGATCCAGGAGCCCGGGCGGGTGGTATTGACCCTCAATGATGGTCAATCACTGACCGCCACACTGCTGGTCGCCGCCGATGGCAGCCAGTCGGTGGTACGCCGGCAACTGGGCCTGACCAGTCGCCGGCTGGACTACCGGCAAAGTGGCATTATTGCCAATGTGCAGACGGCTGCTCCCCATCAGGGGCGGGCCTTCGAGCGTTTTACCCGCGAAGGCCCCATAGCCTTGTTGCCGATGGGGGAAGGCCGCTGTTCGCTGGTGTGGTGTGCCTCTTGTGAGCGGGCCGAACAGCTGATGAGCCTCGACGACGAGGCATTTTTGCAACAGCTGCAGCAGGAATTCGGCTATCGGCTGGGCCGGCTGCAACGCACCGGCCGGCGACACTGCTACCCACTGGTGCTGGATGAAATTGAACGGCCCTGGCATCACCGGGTCGCCTTGATCGGCAATGCCGCGCACCTGCTGCACCCCATTGCCGGCCAGGGATTCAACCTGGGGCTGCGGGATGTGGCGGCACTGGTGGACAAGGTGCGCCGGGCCTTGATGGACGAGCGGGACATCGGCAGCTATTCGGTACTGTCCGCTTACGGTCAGGCTCGCCAGCCGGATCAGGCCGAGATTGTCGGCCTGACCACGGCGCTGGCGCTGATTTTTTCGAACGATCACCCGGCACTGGCTGCCGGGCGTAACCTGGGGTTGATGGCCATGGCGGCCAGCAGCACGGCGAAAGACAAACTGGCCTGGCGGGCCATGGGCAAGAGGTAACGCATGCAAGCGACAGATGTGATCGTGATTGGTGGCGGCATGGTGGGGCTGACCCTGGCGCTGGCGCTGGAGCACAGCGGTCTCAAGGTGGCGGTGATAGAAGGGCAGACGCCGGAGCCTGGCTTGCCGGCCATTCCCGATAATCGGGTCAGTGCCATCAACCTGGCCTCCCGGACCCTGTTCGAACGGGTGCAGGCCTGGCCAGAGCAAAGCGAACGCCTGGGTCCCTATACCAGCATGGAAGTGTGGGAGGCGGACAGCGCCGCCCGCATCGAATTTTCTGCCGCCCTCATGCATCAGTCGCACCTGGGTCATATCGTAGAAAACGCCCTGCTGCAGCAAAGCCTGCTGGCCCGAGCCCGTCAGTGTCCTCATATCAGCCTGCATATGCCGGCGCGTGCCACTTCGGTGTCGGTGAGCGAGCAGGGCGCCTTTGTGCTGCTCGATAATGGCACCCCCATTACCGGTCGTTTGCTGGTGGGAGCCGATGGTGCTCGCTCCTGGCTGCGTGAACAACTGCAGCCGGGCATGATTGAATGGGACTATGACCACAGCGCATTGGTGGCGACGGTGGCGACCGCCGAGCCTCATCAGCAGACGGCGCGGCAGATTTTTCGCGGCAACGACATTCTGGCATTCCTGCCGCTGGCCGACCCGCATCAGTGCTCCATTGTCTGGTCGTGCGCGCCGGAGCGGGCCGAGGTGCTGCTGGCGTTGTCTGATCTCGAATTCAACAAGGCGCTGTCCCATGCCTTCGATCTGCGCCTGGGCCAGAGTGAGGTGCTGGGGCCGCGCATGGCCATTCCGCTCAAGGCCCGTTACAGTCAGCAGTTCTGTGGTCCGCGCTGGGCGCTGATTGGCGATGCGGCCCATACTATACATCCGCTGGCGGGGCAGGGCGTGAACCTGGGGCTGCAGGATGCGGCCGCCCTGGCACAAACCCTGACCACTCTGCATGAGCAGGGCAAAGACATCGGTACCCTGGCCGAGCTGAAATCCTTCGAGCGCTGGCGCAAGGCGGAAGCGGCCACCCTGCTGGTGGCCATGGAGGGGCTGAAACGGTTGTTTACCCATCCGCATCCGCTGGTGCGTGGCTTGCGTGGTCTGGGCTTGAGCCTGACCGATAGATTAACGCCCCTCAAGCGCAAGCTGGCCGCCCATGCCCTGGGTAGCGACGGGCTGCACTCTCGGCTATCTACACCTGAGAAAAACTAATCACAGCGTCACTCGGGATTAGTTTTCTTGCGGCTGACTTTTACCTGCCGATGGCGAAATTATTTGCGTTTATGCTTTTCAATGGGCATTTAAGTGCATTATAGGTTAATTTTTTGTTAACTTTTCGTTGTTTGTGCTGATTTTGGCACTTCCTTTCGTTGAAACGACTGTTGCCTGTTGGATCACACTTTTACGGCCACGATGAAACGATAAGTTTTTTTTGGGGTTGGTGCGGTTTTATCCCCCGCCGGCTTGGGTATAATCAGGGTGCAATATCGGATTATCGCTCACAGGCCAGGCCTGGAATAAAAGGAAGCGCCATGACTCAGCAAACAGTTCTGCACCCTCAGCACCTGGAAGCCGGTGCCAAGATGGTGGATTTTCACGGTTGGGATATGCCCATTAACTATGGCTCTCAGCTTGAGGAACATCATGTTGTGCGTAACGACGCCGGCATGTTCGACGTGTCTCACATGACCATCGTCGACGTTAAAGGCAGCCAGGCGAAACCCTTCCTGCAAAAGCTGCTGGCCAACGACGTTGCCCGTGTCAGCCAGCCCGGCAAGGCCATCTACAGCGGCATGCTCAACGAGCAGGGCGGTGTTATCGATGATCTGATCACCTACTTCTTTGCCGATGATGACTATCGCATGATCGTCAACTCCGCCACCCGCGACAAAGATCTGGCCTGGATGAGCAAACAGGTACAAGGCTTTGACGTCACCCTGACCGAGCGCCCCGAGCTGGCGATGATTGCGGTACAGGGCCCCAACGCCAAGGCCAAGGCCGCCCAGGTATTCAACGCCGAGCAAAACGCCGCGGTAGAAGGCATGAAGCCCTTCTTTGGCGTACAGGCCGGCGACCTCTTTGTTGCCACCACCGGCTATACCGGCGAAGACGGCTATGAAATCGTGGTGCCGGTCGATCAGGCTGCCGCGCTGTGGAATGCCCTGCTGGCGGCCGGCGTCAAGCCCTGCGGTCTGGGTGCGCGCGATACCCTGCGTCTGGAAGCGGGCATGAACCTGTATGGTCAGGACATGGATGAAACCGTGTCTCCGCTGGCCGCCAATATGGCCTGGACCATCGCCTGGGAACCGGCCGAGCGTGACTTTATCGGTCGTGACGTGCTCGAAGCCCAGAAAGCCGAAGGCAGCCAGCACAAGCTGGTGGGCCTGGTGATGAAGGAAAAAGGCGTGCTGCGTGCCGGCACTCCGGTGCGTTTTTTTGACGACCAGGGCCAGGAGCAGCAAGGCGTTATTACTTCCGGTAGCTTCTCGCCTACACTGGGACACAGCATTGCCCTGGCGCGGGTGCCGCGCTCGGTGGGAGCCAATGCTGAAGTTGAAATGCGTAAAAAATGGATGCCGGTGTCGGTGGTCAAACCGACATTCGTACGTTTCGGCAAAGCGGTCGCCGAATTTTAAGAATTCAAGCCAAGAATCAAGAGGAACAACTGATGAGCAATATCCCCAGTGAATTGAAATATGCCCGCTCCCACGAATGGGTTCGACTGGAAGAAAACGGCGAAGCGGTGGTTGGTATTACCGAGCACGCGCAGGATCTGTTGGGTGATATGGTATTTGTTGAGCTGCCCGAAGTGGGCCGCACCGTTGACGCGAGCGAAGACTGTGCCGTGGCCGAATCGGTCAAGGCCGCTTCCGACATTTATGCGCCGGTCAGCGGTGAAATCATTGCCGTGAACGACGCGTTGGAAGACAGCCCCGAGCTGGTCAACTCCGACCCCTTCGGTGACGGCTGGTTGTTCCGCATCAAGCTGGCAGACGAGTCTGATCTGGACGAACTGCTGGATGCCGCCGGTTACGAAAACAGCATCGACGAAGACTAATACCAAGCCCCCGAACAGGGGGCTTCCTGTTAATTCGACCCTGCAATCATATTTCAAGACCTTGCCGGTAAGTACCCCCCAGGGGCCGGTTGTCTGTGTGCCTCCAGGCTGCTGGCCTGTTAAGGAAGTTAATAAAATGACCCAGTCTTTGTTTGAACTTGAGCAGAATAATGCTTTTATCGGTCGCCACATTGGCCCGGCCGAGCAGGATGTGGCCGAGATGCTGGCCGTGGTGGGCGCCGAGTCGCTGGACGACCTGATCCGCCAGACGGTTCCCGCCAACATTCTCAACGATCAGCCCATGGGCATCGGTGCCAGCCGCACCGAAGTAGAAGCCCTCGCTTACCTGAAATCCCTGGCCCGGCAAAACAAGGTCAACAAGAGCTATATCGGTATGGGCTATCACGACACCCATGTGCCTCTGGTTATTCAGCGCAACGTGCTGGAAAATCCGGGTTGGTATACCGCTTATACCCCTTACCAGCCGGAGATTGCCCAGGGTCGTCTGCAGGCACTGCTCAACTTCCAACAACTGACTCAGGATCTGACCGGCCTGGATCTGGCCAGCGCCTCGCTGCTGGACGAAGCCACCGCCGCCGCCGAAGCCATGGCACTGGCCAAGCGCGTGAGCAAGAACAAGAAAGCCAACATCTTCTTCATCGCCGACGATGTACACCCGCAGACCATCGACGTGGTCAAAGAGCGCGCCGAGCACTACGGTTTCGAGATCCAGGTAGCCCCGGCCGAGGCGGTCGTCGAGCACGACGTCTTTGGCGCCTTGTTCCAGTATCCGTCTACCACCGGTCAGATCCGCGACATTCAGGGGCTGATTGCCAGTGTGCAGAGCCAGAAGGGCATCGCCTGTGTGGCCGCCGATATTCTGTCTCTGGTGCTGCTGAAGGCGCCGGGCGAGCTGGGTGCCGACGTGGTACTGGGCAACGCCCAGCGTTTCGGTGTACCCATGGGTTACGGTGGTCCGCACGCCGCCTTCTTTGCAACTCGTGACGCCCACAAGCGTTCACTGCCGGGCCGTATTATCGGCGTGTCCAAAGACACCCGTGGCAAGCCGGCGCTGCGCATGGCGATGCAGACCCGCGAGCAGCACATTCGTCGCGAAAAGGCCAACTCCAACATCTGTACCGCTCAGGTGCTGCTGGCCAACATGTCCAGCTTCTTCGCCGTGTACCACGGTCCCGAAGGCCTCAAGCGCATCGCCAACCGGGTACACCGCCTGACCGACATTCTGGCACTGGGTCTCCAGTCCAAGGGTGTGGAGCTCAAGCATGACACCTGGTTCGACACCCTGACCCTGATCACCGCTGACAAAGACGCCATCAACGCCCGTGCCCTGGCCAGGGGCGTGAACCTGCGTACCGATCTGGACGGCGCCCTAGGCGTGTCACTGTCGGAAACCACCAGCCGTCAGGATGTGGCCGAGCTGTTCGACATCTTCCTCGGCGAAGGTCACGGTCTGGACGTGGAAGCACTGGATGCCAAGGCCGCCGCCGGCACCGACTCCATTCCGGCGGCGCTCACGCGTGACAGCGCCATTCTCACCCACGAAGTGTTCAACAAGTATCACTCCGAAACCGAGATGCTGCGTTACATCCACAAGCTGGAAATGAAGGATCTGGCGCTCAATTACAGCATGATTTCACTGGGCTCCTGCACCATGAAGCTCAACGCCACCGCCGAAATGGTACCGATCAGCTGGCCCGAGTTTGCCCAGATCCACCCCTTTGCGCCGCTGGATCAGACCCAGGGTTATCAGCAGATGCTGACCGAGCTGGAAGACTGGCTGGTAAAGGTTACCGGTTACGACGCCATCTGCATTCAGCCCAACTCGGGCGCCCAGGGTGAATACGCCGGCCTGCTGGCGATCAAGAAGTATCACGAGTCCCGCAACGAAGGTCACCGTGATATCTGCCTGATCCCGAGCTCTGCCCACGGCACCAACCCGGCCTCTGCCCAGATGGCCAACATGAAGGTGATCGTGGTGGCCTGTGACAAGAAAGGCAACGTCGACATGGCCGATCTCAAGTCCAAGGCGGCCGAGGCGGGCGAGAACCTGTCCTGCATCATGGCGACCTATCCGTCGACCCACGGTGTGTACGAAGAAAGCATCCGCGAGATCTGTGACGTTATTCACAGCTATGGCGGTCAGGTGTACATGGACGGCGCCAACATGAACGCCCAGGTGGGCATCACGTCTCCCGGCTTCATCGGCTCCGACGTGTCGCACCTCAACCTGCACAAGACCTTCGCCATCCCGCACGGTGGCGGCGGTCCGGGCATGGGTCCTATCGGTATCAAGGCACACTTGGCTCCGTTCGTGGCCGGCCATGCGGTGGTGAAAACCGACAAGGAAAGCCGCAACAACGGCGCCGTGTCTGCCGCGCCGTTCGGCTCTGCCAGCATTCTGCCCATCAGCTGGATGTACACCGCGCTGCTGGGCGATGAAGGCCTGAAGCGTTCGACCCAGCTGGCCATTCTCAACGCCAACTACCTGATGAAGAGCCTGGCCGAGGATTACTCCATCCTTTACACCGGCCGCAACGACCGTGTAGCCCACGAGTGCATCGTGGACCTGCGTCCGTTGAAGGAAGCCAGCGGCATCAGCGAAATGGATGTGGCCAAGCGTCTGAACGACTTCGGTTTCCATGCGCCGACCATGAGCTTCCCGGTGGCGGGTACCCTGATGATAGAGCCGACCGAATCCGAGTCTAAGGCCGAGATCGATCGCTTCATCTTCGCCATGAAGCAGATCCGCGAAGAAATCCGTCAGGTAGAGAACGGCACCTGGACCCTGGAAGACAACCCCCTGGTCAATGCGCCTCATACTCAGGATGACATCATGGATGCCGAGTGGAATCGCGGCTACAGTCGCGAGCTGGCGGTGTTCCCGTCTGCCGAGGTACGCAGCTCCAAGTTCTGGCCCACCGTTAACCGCATCGACGATGTGTTTGGTGACCGTAACCTGTTCTGTAGCTGCCTGCCGACCGAAGCCTACGGCGAGTAAGCGCTAGACGGTTCACGATCATTTAAGTCGGAACCCCATGTAAAAAGCCCTGCTGGTTAGCAGGGCTTTTTTTGTTGGTGGCATCAACATCAGCCAGATCAAAGTCGCACTCAAGGCCGCGATGTGGTTTGTGAAAAATGGACGATACTTAGGAGTCTTAACTACCCTTGGATATTCCTACCATCAACATGAGGTGCTATATGGCAGACTGGATCGTAGTGACTGATGCTTCAAAAGCCGTGGTTTATCTGCAAGACAGGGTTGAAGGCGTGTTTGAAGAGGTGATAGATCTTGCCCATCCGGAAGCCCGTTTAAAAGCGAGTGATCTTGTCAGCGATGTGCAGACCATTCCGGAGAAAAGCGACCCGCGGCATACCGAGAATCAACGCTTCGCGCGTGACATTATCGGCCGGGTTCGCCATGCCCTCGACACCAACGAAATTCGGGGTTTCTATCTGGCGGCCCCGCCTCAGTTTCTGGGTTTACTGCGCGATGCCATGGATGATCATATGCGCAAGGCGCTGTACAAGGATCTGGATAAAAATCTGAGTGGTGCGTCTCATGAAGAGGTGATTGCCGCTTTCGCCTGACTCGCCTGGGATCCTTATTCCGCAGTAACGGCCGGAACCTGCCTCAGGTGAGTTTCGGTTTGAGTCATCAAGCTCCGTAAGCATTGAGCATGACCGGGCATACGGTTAAGGAGGCCCCGATGAACAGATCCTTTTGTTACTCACCGATACGCGTCGGCTTTTGCTTATTGCTGCTGGCTTTGCCTGTTGCCGCGCAGGCCGATACGACCCGGGTTATCGAGCTGACCCAGACCGGTTGTCAGTTTATTGAAAGCGAGAACGGGGTCGATCATGGCTATGTTACCCGCAGCAAGGCCGATTGCGATCGCATCAATGCCGAGACCGCCGTTGAGCGGCTGACCCGGGCTCGCACGCTGGAGCTGGAGCCCGGTCGCTATATCTTCAGGGTGCATAACCTGAATGTGCCCTATGAGCTGGGATTCTGGCTGCGAGGTGCCAGTCTGCTGGACAGGGCCCTGCTGCCCAGTGTGTCCGGTGGCGGCCTTGGCATGGAGACTAGCCGCGATTATGCAATCGAGCTTGAACCCGGCGAATATCTTTACTCCTGCCCGCTGAATACCACCCCCGATTACCGCCTGACGGTGGCGGACTAATCGATGGCCGCATCGTGGTCGGGCATCTGGCTATTCTTCGAATGGGGAGCATCCGCCAGATCCGGTCGTTGAACGTCTCGCCAGTGACCAAAAATATGGTGGTGGACTGGCTACTTCGCCGGTTAGTGGATATGGTGAGCAGGCATTGTGCAGTTTAAGAAGATGTTTATTTCTGATTAGACAAGGAGGCGGCATGAGCCGGAAGTATGAAGCGGAAAGAGCGGTATTGATGGATGACGTCAAGCAGTTGCTGAAGGATGCCGAAGCACTCTACAAGGCGGCAGCCGATGACGGCACCAAGGAAGGCAAGGCGCTGAAAGAAAAGCTGAAAGCGCAGCTGGAAAAGGCCCAGGGCCAGTTTTCCGATATGGAAGACTCTGTGGTGGAGCGCACCCGTCAGGCGGCGGCGCAGACCGACGATCTGGTTCACAGCAAGCCCTATCATGCCATGGGCATTGCGGCCCTGGTCGGACTGGTGCTGGGGGCCTTGCTGAGCCGTCGGTGAGTTGTCCTTGTCTGCTTCTGCGACGGCCCGGCCGACAACAGGCTGACAGTTGCCGAGCAGGCAGGATGAGATGAAAGGTCTCGGGCGGCGATGTTCAGCGCCGCCCAAGCGGAGGTTTACGCCATAAGGAAGGTTCAATGAGTGGCCAGATCAATTCGTTGAAGGAGTTGTTGCATACCATTACCGAGCTGCTGTTTGTCCGCTTCAAGATGGCCCGCATCGAGTTTATTGCCCAGAAAGAGCGCATGGTCCGGCTTGGCATGCTGGCGGCTTTGGCGATTTTTCTGTTCTTCATGTCTTACATCAGCCTGCTGTTCGGTCTGAACCTGGTATTGTCCCATTCGGCCAAACTGTGGGTGTTTTTCGGGCTGTCGGCTGGATTGCTGCTGCTGATGTGCTGGGCCTTCTGGGCCATCGTCCGTAACCTTGCCAGCCAGCGCCGGTTTCTGGCCGACACGCTGCATGAGTTGCAGGAAGACGTCGCTTATATTCAGGGCAAGAAAAATATGTCCGACTGGTCGTTGAAGGACTGAGTTATGCACAAGTCGTTACAACAGGAACAACAGCTGTTGCAGCTGAAAGCCGAAGCGCTGCGGCTGAAGCTGCTGACCAATCAATTGCGTCGGCAGCAGGAGCATACGGGGGCGGATTTACTGGAACTGGCCAGCAAGTTACCCCGGGCCGGGCTGGTATGGCGGCTGGCCAACATGCCGCGCAAGCTCAGAAACAAGTTATTGCTGGGCGGCGCCCTGCTGGCGGTGATCTACCTGCGCTTCTGAGCCTCCATCGATGAGGATCACGACATTAACTCCAGTATCCGCTGCTTGTTGACCGAATCCAGTTGTTCCGGTGCGAGAAAGCGAGTTCCGTATTGCAGATAGAGTTCCTGCTCGATAAAGAAGCGAAACAGCCCGGGATCCAGGTGCTGTTTTTTGACCATGGCTGCCATTATGGTCAGCGTTTCGCTCAGGCTCTTGGCTTTTTTATAGGGCCGGTCGGCGGCGGTGAGGGCTTCAAATACATCGGCCAGCGCCATCATCCGCGCCTGTAACGGCAAGTCACCGGCCTTCAGGCTGCGCGGGTAGCCCTGGCCGTCCATGCGCTCGTGATGACCCGCGGCCAGCATGGGTACCTCGCTGAGGTGTTCGGGGTAGTGCAGTTCGCTCAGCATGATCAGGGTATGCACCATGTGGGCATTGATGGTGTAGCGCTCTTCCGGGGTCAGGGTGCCCCGGGCGATGGCCAGGTTATAGCGTTCTCCCAGATCCAGCTTGAGCTCGGGTTGCTTCAGGGTAATTCCCCAGGGATTGTCGTGGTCGATACGCTCCTTGGCCGGGTAGGGCAGCCGATGCCAGGGCTTGTCGGCCAGCAGCGGCTCCCATGCGGGCAGCGACTCGCTATCGCCGCGGCGTTGCAGCTCTTCCCACGAGAGTCCCTGAGTGTCATCCAGAGTGCGCAACCAGCGCCGCTCGGCAATGTGGTTCAGCCGCTCCAACTGTGCTTCGCTGACGGTTTCTCCCCCCTGGTTCAGATGGGCAATAAACGCGAAGTCGTCATCCAGTTGCCGGTGTTGTTGTTCTCGTTGCCGGGCGAGCAGATTTTCATTCCCACCATTGGCTATTTCCTGCCAATAGAGGATGTCTGCATCGCGTTTGAGCACCTCGAAGCGCATTCTGATCTCATGCAGCCGGTTATAGATGGTCTCCAGCTTGGTAGCCTTGTCTATCACATGCTCAGGGGTCACTACCTTGCCGCAATCGTGCAGCCATGAAGCCAGATAAAGTGCCTCCCATTCCTGCTCGGACAGCCGAAAATCCGCATAGTCGCCATGCTCGCTGTGGTGAGCGGCACGGGCCAGCATCAGGGTCAGTTCGGGTACGCGCTGGCAGTGACCGCTGGTGTAGGCGGACTTGGCATCGATGGCGGAAGCGATGACCCGAATCATCGACTCGGTCATCTGCTGCTGCTGTTCGAACAGCGCCATGTTTTCCAGCGCCAGATTGGCAAATTCGCTGTAATGAGAGATGAAGCGACGTTTACCGGCAGAAAGGGCTGCAGAGCCATAGCGCAGGCCAAGCACGATGGCGCCGTTAAGCTTGCCGAAGCGGTCATACAGCAGCCAGGGCGGCTCAAAGTGCAGGCCACGACCTTTCAATGCCTGCAGGATCAACATAGACAGTTCGTCTGATCCGACCTTGTCGGGCAACGGGATGCGATGTTGTTGCGCTTTATCCAGCAACTCCAGGCAGTGCGTTTTGTCTTGCTGTCTGGCCCGGTACACCAGACAGCGTTGTCCGCCGCTCAGGTGTTGTATGCCCTGACTGAGCCGCTGCAGCATGCTGTTGAAATCGTCACTCTGTGACAGGCGGTGCAACTCCTGGATAAAGCCGGCCTGGGTGCGATGCATCAGCGTGATGGCGCGGGCCTGGGCATCCAGCTCCCGGTAGAAATAGTGCCGTTCCTTCAGGCCGTCAAAGTCGAACTCCTGAATTCCTTTCATGTCTTCTGCCATTTGTCGCAGGGGGCGGGTGATGGCACGAGACGCCATGATGACCACCGGCAGGCTCAACACCACAATCAACAGCGTCAGCCACGCCTGGGAGCGACCAAAGCCGAGTGCTTCTGCCATCAGCTTGCGATAGGGGATCAGCGTGGACAGGCGCAGATCCAGGCTGCCTTTGTTGCCGGTGTCCAGGGTCAGCGGGATTTGCTGACCCAACCAGACTTCCTCGTTCAGCTCGATCTTCCAGCTTGCCAGATCGGGCTGGGTCGACAATATCTCGAAGCCTTTCAGTTCATCAAAGGCCGGCATAAGGCCGGCGGATGCCGACTCGGGCAGGCTGCTGGCCAGCACCTGAAATTCCGGCGCCTGCAATAGCAGGATGCGAGCCTGTGGCAATGCCTGTTTGAGCTGGGCATCCAGGTCGCTCAGCAGTAAATCGGCTGCCCACACCCGTTGCCGGCTGGCATCTCCCAAAGACAGGGTAATTCCCGGAACTTGTGAAAAATGAAAATAGTAGGGCGGGGTTATGTACAGATCCGGTTGCGTGAGCGAGGGGCCAAACCAGGGGCGGGTACGGCTATCGAAGGACTCGGCGTAGAACTCGACTTCGTCGACCAGCCGATAATTGTGGTCGAAATAGAAGCGCCGGGCAGTGCTGTCCGGCGCTATGATCTCCATCATCAAATCGGCGCCTGTTGGCGCCGTGAAAGCGGTACGTGTCTGCGGATCGCGTATCATGCTGAACGCCAGGGTACGACCATCGGGCTCGCCTACATAGAAAGCAGTGACTCCAGGATTGGCGTCCAGCAGGGGGTGCAGCAGAGGCCACCAGCGAGCCGGGGTCTGCTCGCTGGTGGCGAGGGTGACGTCATTGGCGCGCATCAGGGTCAGGCCGGTATTGATGTTGTGCAGGCTCTGCTCCAGCTGTTGGCTGAGTTTACTCGCCAGGCTGTCGAGGCGGTGTTCGCTGTTGGCCAGCACAAAGGCGCTGTTATGGCGGTGCTGCGCATAGATAAGCACGCCACCCAGCAGAATGATCAGGGTGGCAAACATGCAGGTAATGTATACCCGCAGGCTGAAACGTGAGTAGAAAAGGGACATGGCCGGCATCCGTGACCAGAACAGTCCTAAGCGTAGTTGTCGGTCAGCGGGGTGCCATCAGTATCTTTGTTTTGCCGGCGTAAACGGGCAGCCGGGCTTAACTTCGGTAATCACCGATATCGGGTCGTCGGCTGGGGCCGAGCAGCGCCATGTCGACCGGATGAAAAGCCTTGATGGCTTCGAAGCAGAAATCACCCACCGCCCGGTGCAGAGACTGGGGATCATGGTTGGTGATGATGATGACACTCTTGGCCAGGTTGCGCCGGCGACGCAGCAGATGGCCAAGAAAGCTGGACTGGCTTTCGGCCAGCCGCGTACGGTTGGCGGCCACTTCATCCAATACCAGCAAGTCCACTTCTTCCAGCGCCCGCCGATACTGGTTGCGGCTTTCCTGATCCTCTATCACCCCGAAAAATAGTCGGTCTACCACCGAGGCCCATTGCTGAAAAATGACCGATTTCTGGTGCTGGTAAATCAGATCATGGGCAATGGCCCCGGCCAGGGTCGATTTGCCGGTGCCGAAGTTGCCGTAGATCAGAATGGCGGCACCGCCTTTCTCTTCCCAGTGATCGAAGGCGTTGATGAAATGATGGGCGGTGTCGATATGATGGCTCAGCGCCGGATCGTCGCGGTCCATATTCTCGAACACCCATTCCGGATTGAGATCCGCCTGGGCCAGCAAACGTTCGGTCCGTTTCTGTTGCGCTTCTTTCTGAGCCTGGCGCACTTCGATATTCGCCTGTTGCTCATACTGGCGTTTAAGGTCGAGATAATCGTACTCGGGCAGGTTACCGTCGGCACGCAGTCGCTGCAGTCGGTTCAGCAGCCCCTTCACATCGCCACCGGTGGCCGTAGGGGTCAGGTCTTTTTGCGGTTTCGGGCGGCGTCGACGACGAGCAATGTCGTTCAGGTCGGCGGCAATTTCTTCAGGTGTCTTTTTCATTGCGGTCTTCCTGGTTATCGGGGCTGAGACGTCGGGCTTCGGCCATCATTTCCTGGGCCCGCTTGCTGGGGCCGGCGTCGCTCTTGGCCGGCAATTGCTGATAGCCACCGCTCTCCTGCGGCGCCGGCGTGCGTTTGACACTACGCTGATTCTTGAGTTTGCGTACCAGTTTCAGCATCCACTGATGCTGGTTTTCAAACACTTCGGGCCGTCCCAGCCAGTAGGCAATAAACTCGCCCAGCTCGGTTTCATCGAACTGACTGTCGAGCAGGCCGCAGAGTCTGGCCAGCCCCTCGAACTGTTCGTCCGGGCGCCACTGTGGATGCATGGCAAACTGGCGAGAAGGCAGCGGGGTCAGCCCTTCAAGCCGTTTCAGTGGCAGCGAGAACACGGCCCCGTGATAATGCTGGGGGTGGGGATTTTGCACCACACTCAGCAAGCCGGCGTCCAGCAGCTCATCAACCAGCTCGGTCAACGCCATCGGCGTGACGCGATAGCGATATTCCCCTTCGCCCTGTACGGCCAGCGCCTTGCCCAGCAAGGGATAATCCAGCGGTTGGGTATGGTCACCGCGCGCCAGGTGCCTGAGATAAAGCTGATACAGGCTGCGGGCCGGGTGAGACAGCCTGGGGGAGGTGAGCGCCTGATATTCTGCCGGTGTCATAGTGCCACTGTTATCGAATGAGGGGATCATTATCCAACAAAGCCGCAGTAGAATACAGCCGCCATGACGGAGCCGCTGCCATGAGGCCAAAATTCGGCTAGGCTCAGTATATACCCCCACTACGCTGTTACCTCATCTGATGTTTGAACGTTCTCCGCTTATTCTGCTCATAGAAGACGATCCCGTGTTCCGTCGGCTGATGGTGACCTACCTTGAACTGTGGGGCGCTCGGGTGATTGAAGTGGACAATGGCGACGAAGGCATAGGGCTTGTGGGGAAGCAGGCACCCGATCTGGTCTTGATTAATCTGTTGCTGGCGGCACCGAGTGGTATTGAGGTGATCGCCTGCCTGAAACAACGCTATCCGGCGTTGCCCGTGATTGCGATTTCCGCGCGGTTGAAAATGGTCGATGTGGCCCGGGCGCTGCGGGCCGGCGCCGAAGATTACCTGATCAAGCCGATTCGTAACTGGCGGCAGGTATTTGATGTCATGGCCGCCTGTCTCGGATCGAGTCCGCGACGAATATGGGGTGAACTCAACGAACATCTGGCGTTCTTTCGTCGGGATGACGTGGCCGCCAGTCGTCTGAGTCGGGGCTTGCGTCAGCGGCCGGAGCGGGATCTGGGGGGCTGGCACTTGAGCTGGCGGCAAAGCACCCCCTGGCTGCTTGCAGAGTATATTCGGCTGGATCAGGATCTGTTGTTGTTGCTGGCGGAGTTCGATCCGCTGAGCATGGATACCCCGGTGGTGATGGCGCTGATGCCCTTGCTGTTGCATGAGCCTCAGCGGCAGCATCAGTCGGGATCTTTGCTCAACCATCCGGGCCGCACCCTGGAATACATCAATCGTCTGATCCTGGATACGGGGCTGAATTGCCGGATGAACCTGGCGTTATACCGGTTGCAGGCCAACAGCAACAAGGTGGTGCTGGCCAACGGCGGCATGGCCGGTAACGACTGGCTGGCCCGGTGTGATGCCGGCCCGCTGGGTGCGGGAACCTTCAGTGCCAGCCAGCTGAGCTACCCCTGTTCTTTTCCTTTCGATCTGACCCTGCATGGCGGCTTCGGCGGTGAAATCCAGCTGACGGCGCGCCATGGGGTTTCGTGAAAGCAGTTATATCAATCTGGAAAACTAACTGATCTACTTGGCTTCAAGGTAAAGGTCGAACGAAGGGTCCACTCCACCGACACGCTGAACCGCATCCCTGCGACGCTCAGCACATGACGTCCTGTCATGTGATGGTCGCTGGAGTAGAACCCTTCATCCTTCCTAATGCTGCGGAGTCGCCTGTGGAGCGACCTGCAGACAACTCGGTGCCAAGAAGAGGCAACAGAGAGCGGCTCCCGAGACCGTGAAATGCCAGGGATGGCATTTTCGAGCCCCCATGGATGGGTTTATGGCGTGTCGTGGGAGGTGACTCTGTTTCCTCTCGTCTCCAGCTTTAAAATAGATCATATTTTTATTTAGATTGGTATTACCGCAAATTGAGCTGTCGCAGATAGTCTGTCAGGGCAGCGCCCAGCTCCGGATGACGCAGGCCATATTCAACATTGGCCACCATCAGCCCCAGCTTGCTGCCGCAATCATGGCTCTTGCCGGTAATATGATGGGCAGAGACCGGCTGTTGCGCCATCAGCATGGCGATGCTGTCGGTTAGCTGTATTTCATCACCCTTGCCGAGCGGCGTCTTGAGCAGCAGCGGCCAGATGTCGGCCGGCAGTACATAACGACCCACCACCGCCAGATTGGACGGGGCTTCCTGCTGTTGCGGTTTTTCTACCATCGCTTCAATCGGCGCCGACTCTCCCTGGCCCAGCGGCTGACCGCCAATATCGACAATGCCGAACTGATCGACCAGTTCGTCAGCCACCGGCTCCACCAGAATCTGACTGTGGCCCTTGTCCTCGAAGGCACGAATCATGGCCGCCAGATTATCCTGTTGCAGATTGCAGCCCGCATCGTCAATCAATACATCGGGCAACAGCACGGCAAAGGGGGCGTCGCCCACCAGCGGGCGAGCGCACAGAATGGCGTGGCCCAGGCCCTTGGCCTCACCCTGGCGCACATGCATGATGGTCACGTCGGGAGGGCAGATTTTCTGCACTTCTTCGAGCAACTGCCGTTTGACCCGCTTTTCCAGGGTGGCTTCCAGCTCGAAGCTGGTATCGAAGTGGTTTTCGATGGAGTTTTTACTGGCGTGGGTAACCAGCACGATTTCCTTTATCCCGGCCTGTACGGCTTCATTCACCACATACTGGATCAGGGGCTTGTCGACCACCGGCAGCATTTCCTTTGGGATGGCCTTGGTGGCGGGCAGCATGCGGGTGCCCAGACCGGCGACCGGGATTACTGCTTTACGAATCGAAAAGGGTGAAGGCATGTTTTGAGGCGTCGTTGAAGGCATGAGAGTCATCAAAAAAACAATGGGAGCTTATGATAACCAATAGTGGCCCTCCCGACCATTATCGGAAGGGCCACGGCCCCGGCACCTGCGTTAATTACTCAGTAAATGCCGGTTTTTTTCTACGGTAGCTGGACCTATGCCACTGACTTCGGCCAGATCGTCGACCGAGCTAAAGGGCCCGTTGGCTTCCCGATACTCCACGATGGCCGCCGCCTTGGCCGGACCTATGCCGGTCAGCATGGCCAGCTGATCCTGGGTGGCGTTATTGATATCGATGCTGGTGACCACGGCGTTTTGCTCGGTCGCTGCTTCATTGGCCATACTCGGTGCCGTTACCGTCAGTAACGCGGCCAGCAAGGTGGATAACAGTGCCTTGTTCATTACCGTCTCTCCTTGTTTCCAGATGAGTAGCATTTCGTCCATCGGACCCTATCAAGCCTTGTCCAAGGAACAGGTTTTTGCCAATAAAGAGAGGAGGTATTGCAAAAAACATCGGGAAACGGCGGGAGTGGCAGAGAAAACCGGCCGCAGCCGGTTTGTATCAGGGCAGGACTTTTTTGAAGGGCTTGACCACCACGGAGGCATAAACGCCGGCCGCCACGTAAGGATCGGCCTCGGCCCAGGCTTGCGCCGAAGCGAGCGAATCAAATTCGGCAATCACGGTACTGCCGGTAAAGCCGGCTTCGGCGGGATCTTCGGCATCGATGGCGGGGTTGGGGCCGGCGACCAGCAGACGACCTTCATCGGTCAGCGCCTGTAAGCGGGCCAGATGAGCCGGACGAGCTTCCTTGCGCAAGGCCAGGCTGTTTGCATTGTCTTCGGCGAAGATGACATACCACATGGTGTATTCCTTGTTACATGATGGAAATTAAACAGGGAGGCCACTCATGCAGCCGCCCTGTTGGTACTGAAAATAACGGATTATTTTTCCAGCGCCTGTTGCTGACGATAGAGATACAGGGCGGTAGAGAAGGTGAACAGCAGGGTGAGCCCCAGTAATCCGAATACCTTGAAGTTGACCCAGAATTCCTGCGACAGGTTGAACGCCACATAGACGTTGAGGGCGCCGCAGAAGCTGAAAAAGCCGACCCAGGCCAGGTTGGCCTTGTCCCAGATGCTGTCGGGCACGGTCATTTCCTTGCCCAGCATCTGTTTGATCAGGTTTTTACGAAAGCCGTAACGGCTCACCAGCAATCCGATGGCAAAGAGCCCATTGACGGCGGTGACCTTCCATTTGATAAAGGCATCATCCTGAAAAAACATGGTGAGGCCACCAAAAAACAGCACCAGTACCAGGGTGATCAGGTGCATTTTTTCCAGCTTTTTGTGTTTCAGCCAGACCAGCAGCATCTGGATACAGGTTGTGGCCATCAGCGCGCCGGTCGCCGCGTAGATATCGACGGCCTTGTACACCACGAAGAAGATGATCAGGGGAATAAATTCGGCAAACTGCTTCATAGAAGGACCCGTACAACAAAGATACCCGCAGTTTACCCATAGCACCGGCGGCTGGCAAAACATTGCTGCCACCCCGGATCATCCTTCACGGTAAACCAGTCGCTGCCGGCGCCGTTCCAGCCCGCTCTTGGTCAATATGGCCATTAATACGATGGCGCCACCCAGCAGGCCCTGATTGGAGGGGCGCTCGCTCAGGAACAGCCAGACCAGCAGGGTGCCGAAGACCGTTTCCAGCAACAACAGCAGGCTGACCTCCGCCGAGGGCAGGTACCGAGGCCCCTGCTGGATCAGGGTAAAACCCACCGGCATCAGGATCAGGCACAGCAGTAGCAGCCAGCCCATGTTGATGGCGTCCGGCAACACAACCTCGCCGCTCCAGAGCCATGCCAGAGCGGCCGTAATCAGGCCGCTGAGGGCCAGCATGGGGCTCATGTCTATGTCGGGCCGACTGCGTGCCAGCGTCAGGTTGCCGGCCAGTCCCAGTGCCGCCATCAGGGCGAAGCTGCTACCCAGCCAGGAGGTGGCACCGGTGTCATCGAGGACGATAAGACCGATGCCAAACAGGCAAACGCAGATGGCCACCCAGGTGCGCATGGGCAGACGCTCCTGCAGAAAGAAACGACTGAGCAGGGCGGCTATCAGGGGGGCGGAGGCAAGAATGACCAGCACGTTGCCGGCTTTGGTAAAGTGATTGCCCAGAATAAAGCCAATGGTGCTGAAGCTGAACAGCAGGGCACAGCCCAGTCCGGCTCGGCTACAGCCCCGATAAGCCTGCCACCACCGGCTTTGGTGGCGGGCCACCACAATCAGCCAGAATCCCAGTACATTGAGCAGGCCCCGCCACAGTACTATCTGCTCGGCGGGCAGGCTGATCACGCGCAACAAGAGCGCATCGGGAGAGATAATGAGCACGCCAAGCGCGGTCAGCAGCAGTCCTTTCCGGTGGTTATCCATAACGCCTGAATAGATGATGAGTAAATGTCGATGCTAATCAGAGCAAACCGGGATTACCAGCCCATCGCTGCAAAAGTGAGCGCCGGGCCGTTATTCAGGTGAGCGCCTGGCAGCTGTCTCTGACGATCAACTCGGGCGTCAGGGTCAGTACCCGGCGGGGGCAGTCCGGTGTCTTGATGCGCGCCAGCAGGGTGTCGACCGCCAATGCGCCCATGCCGGCCTTGGGCTGCTCTACGCTGGTGAGCGCCGGCACCAGATAATGGGTCAGTTCTATGTTGTCGTAGCCCACCAGCGACATCTGCTCCGGCACCGAAACACCGGCATCGGCCAGAGCCCTGAGTGCTCCCATGGCCATCATGTCGTTGCCGACAAACACCGCCGTGGGCCGTTCGGGCAGGGCGAGCAGGGCGGTCATGGCACTGTTGCCGCCGGCCAGCTCGAAGTCGCCCTCGATGACCCACTCCGGTCGTACCGTCAGACCGGCCCTGGCCATGGCGGCTTCAAAGCCCGCCCGGCGTTCGTCTGCCGCCCGCTTGCCCCGGGGGCCGGTAATACAGCCGATATGGCGATGACCCAGGCCAAGCAGGTGCTCGGTGGCAAGCCGACCACCCAGACGGCCGCCGTCCTGAATCAAATCCGCTTCCATGTCCATCGGGCCCCAGTCGGCCAGCACCAGGGGCACGCTGGGGTAGCGGTCGAACACATTGGCGCCCAGATCGACCTGGGTGCACATCAGAATAATGCCGTCTACCCGCTTTTGCAGCAGCATCTCCATGCTGGCGTTCAGCCGCGCCTTGTCGCCACGGGTATTGCACAGCGCCAGGCTGTAACCCAGCTCGAAACAGCGTTGTTCCACCCCTTGTACCACCTCGGCAAAAAAGGGGTTGGCACTACTGGTTACCAGCATACCCAGGGTGCGGGTTTCATTGCTCTTGAGACTGCGCGCCAGCGCCGAGGGAGCGTAGTGAAGCTCGTCGATGGCCTGTTCGACCCGCAAGGTGATTTCGGGGCTGACGAAGCGGGTCTTGTTCAGTACATGGCTGACGGTAGAGGTCGACACCTGTGCCCGCCGTGCCACGTCCTTGATGGTGGCCATCAGCGGGACTCCAGCAGGGCGGTGATTTCGGTCTTGTCGGGTATCGAGGTCTGGGCGCCGGGCCGGGTCACGGACAGGGCCGCCGCCGCCTGGGCGAAACGTACCGCCTGCTCCAGCGGTTGTTGCTGCTGCAATGCCGCCAGCAGGGCACCGTTGAAGGTATCGCCCGCCGCCGTGGTGTCCACCGCCTCGACCTTGAAGCCCGGTATGACTCGGCCCTGACCCTGCTCGCTCAGCCAGACGCCGCGGGCACCCAGGGTGATGATGACGGTAGCGATGCCCTTGGCATGCAGTACCCGGGCCGCCGCTGCCGCGCCGGCATCGTCGTGTACCGCGATACCGGTCAGCCGTTCGGCCTCGGTTTCGTTGGGGGTGATCAGATCCACCAAAGACAACAGCGCATCGGGCAGCGCCTGAGCCGGAGCCGGGTTGAGCACCACGCGCGCCCCCTGAGCCTTGGCCTGGCCGGCGGCGGCGATGTTGGTGTCGAGCGGAATTTCCAGTTGCAGCAGCAGCTGTTCGCAGCTCAGACCGGCCGAATGCCGGTTCAGCTGTTCGGGCGTCAGTCGGCCATTGGCACCGGCGGCGAGGGAAATGGTGTTCTCGCCTTCGCCATTCACCTGGATCAAGGCCACCCCGGTGTTGATGCCGGTCATGCGGTCGATGGCGCTTACATCAATGCCGTCGGCGGCAAAGCCCTCGACCAGGCTTCGGGCCAGGGCATCGTCACCCACGCAGGCGATAAAGCGGGTCGCGGCCCCGGCACGGGCGGCGGCCACCGCCTGATTGGCGCCCTTGCCGCCGGGCACGATGCGATAGTCGCTGCCGGTCAGGGTTTCACCGGGGCGGGGAAACTGCGGCAACCGGATCACATGATCGATATTGATGCTGCCAACTACGGTTAATGTCATGGTGTTTGCCTTACTTGCTGATGACTTGCAGCGGGACCGGAATATGGTCGGCCACGGTTTCACCCTTCAGAATTCTGTCGGCAGTTTCTACCGCGATGGCACCGATGGCATCCGGCTGCTGGGCGATGGTGGCCGCCAGACGACCGCCTTGCACCGCCTTGATGCCATCCCGCGTGCCATCAAAGCCGACGATCATTACGTCTTTCTTGTTGGCCGCCTGCAGCGCGCGCATGGCACCCAGTGCCATTTCGTCGTTCTGGGCAAACACCGCCTGTACTTCCGGGTTGCCGGTCAGCAGGTTTTCCATCACGTTCAGGCCCTTGGTGCGGTCGAAGTCTGCCGGCTGGCTGGCCATCAGCTCGAAGCCGTGCCTGGTGACCGCCTGGGCGAAACCTTCGCCACGCTCGCGGGCGGCGCTGGTGCCGGCAATACCTTCCAGCTGAATTACTTTGGCGTCGGCGCCAATCTGCTCGGCAATATAGTCACCGGCCATCAGGCCACCGGCCACGTTGTCGGAGGCGATATGAGACACCACCTCACCGCGGTTGGCGGCCCGGTCCAGGGTCAGTACCGGCAAGTCGGCCCGGTTGGCCAGGCGAATGGCGTTGGTCACCGCATCGGAGTCGGTGGGGTTGATCAGCAGTACCTTGGTGCCGCGCACGCTCAAGTCTTCCACGTTGGCCAGCTCTTTGGCCGGATCGTTCTGGGAGTCCAGCACGATCAGCTCATAGCCCAGCTCTTCTGCCTTTTGCTCGGCACCTTCTTTCATGGTCACGAAAAAGGGGTTGTTGAGGGTCGAGATCACCAGTGCCAGGGTGTCTTTGGCGTAGGCACCCGAGGTCATGGTGGCGCTGATCAGGGCAGCGGAGAGCAGGGTCGTCAGTTTTTTCATGATTCAGCTTCCTTTATCGTATCGAGAATTCGGGTCTTATCGTGACTTGGATTATACCAATCCCACTAAACAAATGATCTATTCCGCTTTTGTATAAAAGTCGCACAAAGGGCCCGCTCCGCCGACTCGCCGTGAATCCCTCCCTGGAGGCTCAGCCGCGCCATCCGTGGCGCGAATGGTCGGCTGAGCAGATCCCTTTGTCCTCCTTGATGCACCGGCGTTGCCTGTTAGCGCCGTCTACAGACAACTCGATGCTCGAGAAGAGGCAACAGAGATCGGCTCCCACGACCGTGAAATGCCAAGGCCGGAAAATGCTCCTGCCGTTCCGGCATTCCCGCCTTCCATGGCGGTCAGATGGCTTTCCGAGCCCTCAGGGGGCAGCTTGCTGCCTGCATCCAGTTTGGTGATGGACCAAACATCCAGTGAATGTTTGCAGCCATCGCCAAGCGCAGATGGCCTTAGCCCATGGCGTGTCGTGGGAGGCGACTGTGTTGCCTCTGAACCCGAGGTTAAAATGATCAGATGTTTATTCAAATGGGTATTATTTGTGCTTATTGTCGACCAGTACCGCCAGCAGGATCACCGAGGCCTTGGCGATCATCTGATAGTAGGAAGACACATCCAGCAGGTTGAGGGCGTTGTTCAGAAAACCGATGATCAGCGCCCCGATCAGGGTACCCATGATGGCGCCCTTGCCGCCGGCCAGGCTGGTGCCACCCAATACCACGGCGGCAATGGCGTCCAGCTCGTAGGTGGTGCCGGCGGTGGGCTGGGCCGATGACAAACGGCTGGTGACGATAATGGCGGCCAGGGCCGACAGCATGCCACAGATGGCATAGACGCCCATCTTGACCCGGGCGACGTTGATTCCCGACAGTCGTGCCGCCGCTTCGTTACCGCCCACCGCATAGATATAGCGGCCAAAGCGGGTGTGGTTGAGCAGATACCAGGCGCCGAGAAAGGTCATGGCCATCAGCCACACCGGTACCGGTATGCCGAACACATAGCCGGTGCCGAACCAGGAGAAGATGTCGCCCGCATCGGTAAAACCGGTGGAGATGGGGCGACCATCGGTATAGACCATGGTCACGCCGCGCAGCAGGGTCATGGTGACCAGGGTGGCAATAAAGGCCTGTACCCGGCCCTTGGCGACGATGAGGCCGCTGACGCCACCGAGGGCAAAGCCGGCCAGCAACACCGCCGGCAGGGTGATGAAAATGGACAGCTCCATCGACACCATGCTGGCGGCAAAGGCGCCGCACAGCGCCAGTACCGAGCCCACGCTTAGATCGATGCCGGCGGTGAGGATCACCAGGGTCATGCCCACGGCAATAATGGCGTTGACCGAGGTCTGACGCAGTATGTTGAGCAGGTTGTCAACGGTGAAAAAGTTGGGGCTCAGTGCAGAAACCACCGCGATCAGCACCAGCAGGGCAATCAGCGATTTCTGGGCAATCAACCATTCCTTGCTGAACCAGCGGCGGCTATTAATGGCGGGGGAGTTCATGCATCTTCCTCTTGTTGAGTCTGACCTACGGCGGCGGCCAGCAGTTGTTCCTGCGTCGCGGCGGTGGCGTTGAATTCACCGGCAATACACCCTTCGTGCATCACCATGATACGGTCACTGATCCCCAGCACTTCCGGCATATCGGACGACACCAGAATAATGGCCATGCCTTCCTGCTTGAAACGGTTGATCAGCTGATAGATTTCTTTCTTGGCACCCACATCGACGCCGCGGGTCGGCTCGTCGAGGATCAATACTTTGGGACGGGTCATCAGCCCCTTGGCGATGGCCACCTTTTGCTGGTTGCCACCGGACAGGTTGCCGATCAGCTGTTCCCGGCCCGGGGTACGGATCTTGAACAACGAAATAAACTCGTCCACGGCACCGCGTTCGGCCTGGTGATCGAGCTGGGGGCCCCGGCTCAGCTGGGCCAGTGCCGACAGGCTCATGTTGATCTTGACCGACAGGTCCAGCACCAGACCATCGCCCTTGCGGTCTTCTGAAATATAGGCGATACCGGCGGCCAGCCCCTGTTGCGGGCTGTTGGCGGCATAGGGTTTGCCCGCCAGCCAGACCTGGCCTCCGGTACGGGGCAGGGCACCGTACAGGGTCTTGACCAGCTCGGTACGACCGGCGCCCATCAGGCCGGAAAAGCCCAGGATCTCTCCCTCGTGCAGGCTGAAACTGACGCCGTTGATCCCGGTGCCGCTCAGATCTTTTACCTTCAACACCTCCGCCCCCTGAGGAACGCGAATGCGCGGGTATTGCTCGTCCAGCTTGCGGCCGACCATCATTTCGATCAGCCGGTCTTCGTCGATATCGCTGACCGCGTCTTCACCGATCCATTTGCCATCGCGCAGTATGGTGACCCGATCGCAGATCTCGAAGATCTCCTTTAGTCGATGAGAGATATAGACGATACCGCAGCCGTCGGCCCGCAGCTCTTCAATCACCCGGAACAGGGCGCGGGTTTCGGTATCGGTCAGGGCATCTGTGGGCTCGTCCATGATGATGACGTCGGCCTTGAACGACAGCGCCTTGGCGATTTCCACCATCTGCTGGGCGCCGATGCTGAGATCACCGACCCGGGTCTTGGGCGACTGGCGGATCTGCAATCGATCCAGCAGTACCTGGGCGTCGGCGTAGAGTCGGGTCCAGTCGATTTTGCCGAAGGCATTCACCGGCTCGCGACCGAGAAAGATGTTCTCGGCAATGGTCAGCTCGTTCAGCAGGTTCAACTCCTGATGAATGATGCCGATACCGGCCTGCTGCGAGTCGCGCGGGCCCTTGAAGTGACAGGGCCGGCCACGATAACGGATCTCGCCGGCATCCGCCTGATAGATACCGGTCAGCACCTTCATCATGGTGGATTTTCCGGCGCCATTCTCGCCCATCAGCGCCATTACCTGGCCCGGATACACGTTGAGTCCGGCCTGATCCAGCGCCTTGACGCCGGGAAAGGCCTTGTCGATGCCGGATAGAGACAATATGGGTTCCATGCTCACCTCAGAAAGGAACGCCGCAGCGCAGTATGATGTTGGCGTAAGGAGTGCATTCGCCGGTGCGCACCACGGCGCGAGCGCAGGCATTTTGCCGCTTGAACGCCACGTGGCTGATGTAGCTTACCGCTATGTCCCGGCCCTGAGTCTGGCCGGCCTCGGCCAGCTGGCTCAGCAATTGTTGGTGCAGTTCGGGACTGGCGGTTTTAATTTCTTCCGCCAGCACCACCGACTCCAGCTGCAATTCACTCAGCAGCGCCGCCAGTACCGGCTGCAGGCCGGGTAACCCCGGGCTGACCGCCAGATCGATACGCTCGGGACCGGCGGGAATGGGCAGGCCCGCATCGGCCAGCACTATTTCGTCAGTATGGCCGACGCCGGCGACCAGCGCGGATAAATGACTGTTAAGCAAGGTGGTTTTCTTCACGGTATCGCCTTGTTCTGGAGCTGAAACGCTCCGAAAATTAACCAGAAATGGTGAGCGAAACGGTTACGCAATCGATTCGATGGTCAATTGTAGACAATAAATCCGTATTTTGTGTAAGTGTAGTAAGGGAAACGTGAGGCAGATCACAGAAGCCGATTCGCCAGACCGCCCCACCGTTGGCGCCATTATTCGGACTGTTGTTGGCCGTACGAATTGATAAAATAGCGGCATCAACCCCATTGAACCTCGCCGTCAGGCCGGGGACAGGTACTTATTTTGCACCCACATTCACTGAATTCAGAGCTTGGCCAGTTGCTGGCGCCCATTCATGTCTTTCTGCAGTGTGATACTCCCGATGAATGGATAGCCGAGGCACGAAAGCCGGAACAGCTGGCCGCGCTGCTGGTGGATCATGCCAACTGCGAAATGAAGGCGGCGATGAGTGCCCACAGCCTGGTACGCCGTTATTGTCTGCCGAAAGAAAAACGCAAATTGTTGCCCAATCTGGACTTTTACAAGACGCTCGACGCCCTGCCGGAAAAAGGCGAGGTGTTGGGCAAGCAGACCCTGCTGGATGAAAACCGGCGGGTGTTCGACGAGCTGGCCAAGAACGATCTGCTGGTGAAAATGGTGCGACTGATCCAGGAAGAATTGCATCATTTCGAGCAGGTGCTGGAGATCATGGCCGCCAGAAACATCGAATACAGCAGCCTGTCGGCGTCCGGCTATGCCCGTGGTCTGTTGCAGCATGTGCGCACCCACGAGCCGGCGGCCATCGTCGATCGGCTGATCATCGGTGCCTATATCGAGGCGCGTTCCTGTGAACGCTTTGCCCGGCTGGCGCCCTATCTGGACGAGGAACTGAACCGGTTTTATATCTCGCTGTTACGTTCGGAGGCGCGCCATTATCAGGACTATCTGACCCTGGCCGCCGACTACAGCGGCCAGAATATCGATGAACGGGTAGCCTTTTTTGGCGCGAGGGAAGCGGAGCTGATACAGGCGCCCGACGAGGTACTGCGTTTTCACAGTGGTGTACCAGTGGGTAGCTGAGTAATACCGATCGTAGCTGAGTAATACCGATCAATGTCGGACAAAGGGTCTGCTCCACTGACCCGCTTCAGACGAATGACACTCACCGTTTCAGCCTGCTGCGAACATTCACCGGATATTCGGTCAGGCTGAAACAGCTCGTCACGGCGAGACAAGCTCGCCCCCTCTGCGCTCAGCACATGACGTCCTGTCATGTGATGGTCGCTGGAGTTGGACCCTTCATCCGCTCCTATGCTACGGCATCGCCTGTGGGGGCGACCTGCAGACAACTCGGTGCTTAAGAAGAGGGAACAGAGATGGCCTCCCACGACCGTGAAATGCCAGGGACGGCATTTCCGAGCTTACACGGATGTACTCGTAGCGTGTCGAGGGAGGCGGCTCTGTTGCCTCTGACGCTCTTTGGCCGAAGTGTAACGCTTAAACCCGATGGCTGATCAGCGCTTCATATCCCGGTGGTGCCAGCGGTATTCGTTGTTGTAATTCTGCAGCAGGCGCAAGCCCTGCTCGCTCTGGGGGTTGGTCAGCACCTTGTGGGTGGGGCCGGCTTCCACCACATGGCCCTCGTGCATCAGTATCACCTGATCGCTGATATGGCGTACCACCCCCAGATCGTTGGCTACCAGCACGTAGGATAATCCCAGCCGGCTTTGCAGGCTGAGCAGCAGGTTGATGATCTGCGAGCGCACCGAAATATCCAGGTTGGAGATGGCCTCGTCGGCGACGATGATCTTGGGGGAGAGGATCAGCGCCCGGGCCAGCGCCACCCGTTGTTTCTGACCGGTGGAAATCATCTGCGGATAAAAGTGGTAGTGATCCGGCAGCAGCCCCACCATGCGCAGGGTATCCAGCACCAGGGCTTCACGTTGTTCGGCATCCAGGCCCGTGTTCAGGATAAGCGGGGTTTCCAGAATCTGGCCGATGCGGCTGCGAGGGTTGAGCGAGGTGTTGGGATCCTGAAAAATCATCCGCAGCAGCTGGCAGCGTTTCTTGTCGTCGCCCGGCTCTATTTTTTCACCGTCGATGTAAATGCTGCCCTTGGTCGGGGGCATTACCCCGGCCAGCACCCGGGCCAGTGAGCTTTTTCCGGAACCCGAATCGCCCATCACCGCCAGGGTCTGGCCCCGTTCCAGGGTAAAAGACAGCGGGTGGAAGGCGGTTTTGCTGACCTTGCGAAACAGGCCGCTGTGGCTCACGAACACCTTGCTGAGATTATCGACCTTGAGCAGTGGCACCTGGCTCATTTGGACTTACCTTCTGGCATGTTGAGCGGAAAGTGGCAGTAATAGGTCTGCCCCTTGATCTTGGCCAGGGGGGGCGTTATCACGCACTGCTTCTGGGCCTTGGGACAACGCGGGCCCAGCCGGCAGCCGATGGGCAGGCTCTGCAATGGCGGTATGACCCCCGGCAGTATGTTGAGCCGGGACTTGTGCGGCAGGCTGCCGTCCAGATCCGGCATCATCTGCAGCAGGGCGGCGGTATAGGGATGACGTGGCCGGGTCAGGATTTTATCCCGGGTGCCGGACTCCACCGCCTGGCCACAATACATCACGGTCAGGTTGTCGGTCAGCTGGGCAAAGGTGGTCAGATCGTTGCTGATCAGCAGTATGGTGGTACCCGACAGTTTGTTGACCCGTTCCAGCAGCCGCAGTATCTGGGCCTGATTGGAGGCTTCCATGGCGTTGGTCGGCTCATCCGCCACCAGCAGCTTGGGCTGATTGGCAATGGCCATGGCGATCATCACCTTCTGGCAGAGCCCTTCCGACAGCTCGAAGGGGTAGGCATTCATCACTACTTTTGGCTCGCGAATGCCCACCCGGTGCAGCAGTGCGGTCGCCTGCTTGCGGCGCCAGTACCAGCGTTGCCACCATTTACCCTGAAAACTGCGTGCAGGAATGGCCTCGACCAGTTGGGCGCCGATTTTCTCGGACGGATCCAGACAGCTGGACGGCTCCTGAAATACCATGGCGATATCCCGCCCCATGATCCGTCGTCGCTCCTTGTGGGACAGGCTGAGCAGGTCGATATTGTCGAGATACATGCGGTCGGCGGTCACCCGCCAGGTGTCTTTGGCGATGCCGACGATGGTCTCGGCCACCAGGCTCTTGCCCGAGCCGGACTCGCCGACCAGGCCGCGGATTTCGCCATCGGCCAGGGTCAGGCTGAATTTATCCACCGCCTTGACCAGTCCCTGGGGCGTTTCAATTTCGATGGTGAGATTGCGAATATCGAGCAGCGGCATCAGTCCATTACCTCGTTAATGGCCTGGCGCAGGCCTTCACCCACCATGTTGACCACCAGTACCGACAGCAGTATGGCCAGCCCCGGCAGGGTGACCGTCCAGGGCGCTAGATAGACCAGCTCCATGGCGTCCGACAGCATGGCACCCCATTCGGGGCGGGGCGGTTGGGCGCCCAGGCCAAGAAAGCCCACGGCGGTAATGTCCAGAATGGCGGAAGAGAGCCCGCGGGTGGTCTGGCTGACGACGGTGTCGCTCAGGTTGGGCAGGACCCCAAATCTGAGTATACGCCAGCGGGTGCCGCCATCCAGGCGCAGGGCGGTAATGTATTCCTTCTGCATTTCGTCGGACACGGCGTTATAGATGGCGCGGGTAAACTGCGGGGTCAGCGCCAGGGTAATGGCGATCAGGGTATTGAACAGCCCGGGTCCCAGAATGGCAACGAAGATGATGGCCAGCAGCAGCGAGGGGATCGACAGCAGGGTGTCGAGAAAATGGTTGAGAATGCTGGCCTTGAAGCCCTTGCTCATGCCGCCGACAATGCCGATACAACCGCCGACCAGCAGCGCCACCAGTACCGCCAGTATGGCGTTGCCGAAGGTGAGGCGGGCACCAAACACCAGCCGGGACAGCATGTCGCGGCCCAGATCGTCGGTGCCGAGAAAAAAGTCGATATTGCCGTCGTCGGCCCAGGACGGCGGCATCAGCAGCGCCTGGCTGAACTGCTCGTAAGGGGCGTAAGGCGCGATCCAGGGCGCGAGCAGGGTCATCAGTGACAGCAATACCAGGCCCCACAACCCAATCATGGCCAGGGTATTCTTGCGAAACAGCTCCCAGGCCTGCTCGCGCGGCGAGCGGACATGCAATTCCGGATAGATATTAGCTCTGCCGGGCATAAATCGCTCTCCTTCTGGCGGGATAAATCAGGGTGGAAAGCACCTCCACGGCGGAGCTGGCCACTATGGTGAAGGTGGCGATGGCCAGGGTGCCGCCCTTGATGGCGGCATAATCCTGCAGCGCGATACTGGTCACCAGCCAACGGCCCAGACCGGGCCAGTCGAACACGATTTCGGTCATGATGGCCGAGGTCAGCACGGTACCGAATTGCAGCCCCAGGGTGGGAATGGCCATGGGGAAGGCGTTGCGCAGGCCGTGGCGCAGTATGACCTGGGTTTCACTCAGTCCCTTGGTCAGGGCGGCGCGAATGTAGTTTTGTTTGAGTACTTCCAGCAAGGCACTGCGGATCTGGCGAATCACTTCGGTGGTCGGCACTATGGCCAGCACCAGCGCCGGCAGTATCAGATGGCGAAGGGCGTCGAGAAAGGCGGGCCAGCGATACTGACTGTCGGTGAGCAGGGTATCTATGGTCATGATACCGGTTATCTGTTTCACCTCGTACAGCAGGCTGAGCTGACCCGATACCGGCAACCAGCCCAGGTTGAGCGAGAAAAACATCACCAGTAACAGACCCAACCAGAACACCGGTACCGAGTAGCCGATGAGGGTGCCGGTGAGGATCAGGGTGTCTTGCCAGCGGCCCTGACGCAGGGCGGCCAGAGTGCCAATGGGGACCCCTACCAGCATTGACAAGGTAAAGGCGGCCAGGCACAGCTCCAGGGTAGCGGGAAAATACTGGCCAAGCGCCCCCAGCACCGGCAGACCGGTGGCGCTGGAAATACCGAAGTCGCCGGCCAGCAGCAGTTGCATAAAGGCCAGGTAACCGGGCCAGAAATCGTCCGGGTCATCGATCATGACCTGAAACTCCAGCACATAGGCCACCAGAGTCAGCATCAAGAGGGTGGTCAGCAGCAGGCCGAGGCGCCGTAACAGATAACGCAGCATCATTACTCCTTGTAGGCCCGATGAAAGGCAACGCTGCTATAGGGGAGCAGACGCAGTCCCTTGACTTCTTTACGGAAGGCCTGCAGCCGCTGGCTGTGCACCAGCGGTATCACCGCCATGTCCTGATAGGCCAGCTGTTGCGCCTGCTGATAATAGCCGATACGGCGGGTCAGCTGCGGTTCGGTCAGTGCCAGCTCCAGTTGTTGTTCAAACAGCGGGTGACACCAGCGGCTGGCGTTGGTGCCGGCGGCAATGGCCTGGCAGCTGAGCAGATTGCGCAGCATGTTATCCGGATCCGGGGTGTCGGCGGACCAACCGGTCAGCACCGCATCCTGATTTCCTGCCAGCAGCTCGCGGCGCAGTATCTGTTCTTCCAGGCTGAGCAGCTTGACCCGAATGCCCAGCTCGGCCAGCCGGCGCTGGATCAGCTGGCCGGTTTTCAGGCTGTCCGGGTTGTAGGTGCGCGCACCGGAAGGCACCAGCAGGGTCATGTCGAAGCCGTTGCTCAAACCGGCCTGCGTGAGCAGCCAGCGGGCCCGGCCTTGATCCGGCTGCGGCATCAGCAGCTTGGCATCATGGCCCCAGGACACCGGCGGCAGCAACGACTCGGCCAGCGCACCGATATCGAAGTATACCGCCTGCAGAATATCCGTTCTGCTCAGCGCCAGGCTCAGGGCCTTGCGCACCCGGATATCATCGAAGGGCGCTTTCTGGGTATTGAGCGCCAGTACCGCCACGTTCATGCCGGTGGCGTAGCTCAGGGCCAGCTCGGGGTGTTGTTTAATCACCGACAGCTGACTGGTGGCCGGATGGGCCATGACATCGCATTCACCGGTCAATAGTTTGGCCAGCCGCTTGGACGAGGTCGGCGTAATGTCGAACACTAGTTGCGCCAGTCGGGCGCTGCCGCGCCAGTAGTCGGGATGGCGATGGTAGCGGATAAACTCGTCGGGTCGGTACAGCTTCAGCATAAAGGGCCCGGTACCGACCGGTTGTTGATCGATTCGTTCGGGATGGCCGGCGGCCAGCAATTGTGCCCCGTATTCAGCCGACAGTATAACCGCATAGTCGGTGGCCAGGTTGGTCAGAAAGGAGGCGTTGGGGCGACTGAGCACAAATTCCACTTCGTGTTCGCTCAAGGCCCGCACCTCGCGAACCAGCTCCGGCCAGCCGATGCTGTCGAAAAAGGGGTAACGGCCCCCGCTGACCGCATGATAGGGGTGTTGCGGGTCAATCAGGCGGGAAAAGGTAAAGACCACGTCGTCGGCGGTCAGTGGTCGGCCGGGGCTGAACCAGCCGGTGTGATGAAAGGTCACGTCGGGGCGCAGGGTAAAACGATAGCGCAGGCCATCGTCGCTGCGTTCCCATTCGGTGGCAAGCGAAGGTATCGGGTACTGGCTGTCCGGGGTGATATCCAGCAGCCGGTCATACAGCTGATGAGCGGTGGCGTCCAGGGTCTCGGTGGAGGTAACCAGTTGCGGATTAAAGGTGAGCGGCGTCCCTTCTATGCAATAGAGCAGACTTTCCTGTGCCAGTTGTCGGTTGCCGCCATCACAGCCTGCCAGTAGCAGGGTAGTCAGCAGGCTCCAGAGCCATAAACGCATGCTTAATCCTTGAGGTCTTCCTGCTCGCCTGCCGGCAGCAGGGAAGCATATTTACGCAGCAAGCCACGCAACTGATGATAACTCAGGCCCAGCAGCTCGGCGGCCTGGCGCTGATGATAACGGGTCTGCTCCAGGGCGAGCGTGAGCAGCCTGACTTCTTCCCGGGCCAGATGCGCCTTGAGATCGAGCGGCAGCCGGGTCTCGGCCTTGTTCGAGGTCGGCATGGTCGGGCGCCAGGGCGAGGCAAAGGGATCCAGATACAAGTCGCTCAGCGCTACCTCCGGCCGGCCATGATGATACAGGCTGCGCTCAATCACGTTCTTGAGCTCCCGCACATTGCCCGGCCAGGGATGGGCCAGCAGTTGCCGGCGCACAGCCGGGGTAAAGCCGGCAAACAGCGGCCAGCCCAGTTCCATGCACAGGGTCACGGCAAAATGCTCGGCCAGGCGTAGAATATCGTCATCCCGGGCTCGCAGGGGCGGCAATGTAACCACATCGAAGGCCAGTCTATCAAGCAGATCGGCGCGAAAATCCCCCTTTTGCGAAAGCCCGGGCAGATCCTGATTGGTGGCACACACCAGCCGGACATCGACCGAGACGGACTGACTGCCGCCGACCCGCTCGAATTCGCCGTATTCGATCACCCTGAGCAGCTTTTCCTGCACCCGGGGGCTGGTGCTGGCCAGCTCGTCAAGAAACAGGGTGCCGCCATCGGCACGCTCGAAGCGGCCCTGATGGCGCTTCTGGGCGCCGGTAAAGGCGCCGGCCTCGTGGCCGAACAACTCGCTTTCCAGCAGCGTCTCGGCGAGGGTGGCGCAATTGAGGGAGATAAAGGGTTGCTGCCAGCGGGGCGACAGATAATGCAGCCGGTGGGCGATCAGCTCCTTGCCGGTGCCGCGCTCGCCCACCACCAGTATCGGCTTGTTCAGCGGCGCCAGCAGCGACACCTGCTCCAGTATAGCGAGCAGGGCATTGGACTGGCCAATCAGCTCATTGTCGGTCATGGCACACCAAAGTGGCGAAATTTGCTAAATAATAGCGTTATTAGCCGATGTCGGCCAATGACGAATCCAGTCTTTTTATAATTTTTATCTATATTTCAAATGATTAGTGAACTCTGTCTGATTGGCACATAACTTGTTACGTAAAGAGGAGGAAGGCAAGACGCTCCGAGTCTTGTTCTATCATCGGTATCGAGGAGACAAACACCATGAGCATATTTTCCCGACTGGCGGACATCATCAACGCCAATCTCAACTCCCTGCTGGACAAGGCCGAAGATCCGGCCAAGATGGTACGGTTGATCATTCAGGAAATGGAAGACGAGCTGGTGCGCGAGCGCTCCAACCTGGCCCGCTTTCTGGCCGAGAAAAAAGACGTATTGCGCCAGATTGAACGTCACCGCGAACGGGTGGCTGAATGGCAGGGCAAGGCCGAGCTGGCGCTGAGCCGCGAGCGTGAAGATCTGGCCCGGGCCGCGCTGCTGGAAAAAAGCAAGCAGAGCGAGCTGCTCAAGGCACTGGAGCATGAACACGAGGCGGTGGCCGAAGGCATTAATAAACTGTCGGAGGCCATCGGCGCGCTGGAAGCCAAGCTGGTCGACGCCCGCTCTCGCCAGCAGGCGATGCAGTTGCGCGAACGCAGTGCCCAGAGCCGCATCAAGGTACAGGAGCGGGTACGCCACAGCGAAACGTCCTCGTCGGTCGACAAATTCGATCGCATGGAGCGTAAAATAGATGAGCTGGAATCACGGGCGGATCTGTACAGCCAGAGCAAGGGACTGGAGCAGTCTTTTGCCGAACTGGAGGTAGATGATGCCATTAACCGTGAGCTGGACACGCTGAAAGCCAACATGAACAAGAAGAGTGAGGAACGCTGATGTCGGAGCTGGCCTGGGCCCTGGTGGCCCCCCTGAATATCTTTCTGTTTCTGGTGGTGCCTATCTGGCTGGTGCTGCATTATCGCAGCAAGCGCCGGCTCGATGAAGGACTGGACGAGACTGCCCGTCAACGCCTGGAGCAGAGTCTGACCCAGGCGGAACAACTGGCCGAACGGGTCACCACCCTCGAGCGGCTGCTGGATCAGGAGGTGCCCGGATGGCGTCAACCTTGATAAATCTGTATCGCGACAAACGCAACGGCAAGCTCGGCGGCGTTTGTGCCGGCATTGCCCGCAAGGCCGAGGTCGAGCCCTGGCTGGTGCGGGTGCTGGCGCTGACCGGCCTGGTGTTTGCCAGTTTTCTGACCTTTGTGCTTTATATTGCCGCCTGGCTGTTACTGGAAGACAGGCCGGAGGCAGAAGAGGCGGAGCGGTCTCATGTCAAAACCGCCGGTTGGCAGTCGGGCCTGTCGCCGCAAGAGGCGTTGACCCGGTTGGACAGCCGCTTGCAGCAGCTCAATGGCCGAGTGGCCAAAATGGAGCAACTGCTGACTTCGCGGGAGTTTCGACTGCGACGGGAGTTCAATGATTTGAGTAAAAACAAATGAGCAAGATGCCACTGGATCAGTGGCGCAACTCACATTGGCGAAATAAGGCCGGCGCCTGGGTGCAGCGGGGGCTGGATCAACGCATCAGGCTGGCGGTGACCGGGCTGAGTCGCAGCGGTAAAACCGCCTTTATCACCAGTCTGGTCAACCAGCTGGAACATGCCGGGCTCGATGCCCGGCTACCGCACTGGCCCCCGGCGGCGGAAGGGCGCCTGCTCGGCATACAGCGGGTGCCCAGCCGCCATCATCATGTGCCGGCCTTCGGTTACGAGGCGGCACTGAATCAGCTGTCAGCCACGCCGTCCTGCTGGCCCGAGCCCACCCGGGGTATCAGCGAAATCACCCTCGCCATTCGCTATCGGCCCAAAAACCGGCTCAAGCGCAAGCTGCAGGACACCGCCACCCTCTATCTGGAAATTGTCGACTACCCGGGGGAATGGCTGCTGGACCTGCCGTTGCTGGGCATGAGCTATGCCCAGTGGAGCGAGCAACAGCGCCTGTTGCTGCAGACGCCGGCGCTGGCCGGGCTGGCCACGCCCTGGTTGCAGGCCGGGGCAAAATTGGCCGCCGACAGCCCGGCCGACGATGGCAAACTGGTGCCGCTGGCGGCGGCCTA
The DNA here is from genome assembly GCF_039539745.1 of Oceanisphaera sediminis. Taxonomy (NCBI): domain Bacteria; kingdom Pseudomonadati; phylum Pseudomonadota; class Gammaproteobacteria; order Aeromonadales; family Aeromonadaceae; genus Oceanisphaera; species Oceanisphaera sediminis. Next base: position 59,087 of record NZ_BAABDS010000005.1, on the reverse strand, counting down.
CACCCAATGGCTGCACGACATCAAGCGCGAATGCGGCGCCTATCTGGTGCAACCGGGGCGCTTCATTCTGCCCGGCGAATACCGGGATGCGCCCATGCTGCAGTTTGTGCCCTGGGTATGGGATGAGGTGCCGGGCGGGCTGAATGACAGCCACCATTACGGCATGATGGCCGCGCGTTTCGAGCATTATAAAAAGCACCTGGTGCAGGGCTTTTACAAGGACTTTTTCGCCGGCTTCGACCGCCAGATAGTGCTGGTGGACTGCCTGACGCCGTTGAATCGCGGCCCCGACAGCTTTGCCGACCTGCGCCGGGCGCTGGACGCCATACTGCAGAGCTTTGAATACGGCAAAAGCGGCTGGTGGCAACGACTGTTTGCCCCACGGATCGACAAGCTGCTGTTTGCCGCCACCAAGGCCGATCATCTGACCCCGGATCAGCACGGTCGGCTGGCGACCCTGCTCGGTACCCTGGTACGGGGTGGGCATCGCCACGCCCGCTTGTCCGGTATCGACATTCATACCCTGGCGCTGGCGGCGATTCGTGCCACCAGCAGCGGCCAGGTCAGCCATAAAGGCGAGACCATACCGGCGCTGCAGGGCCGGCGGCTGGACAATCAGGACGCGGTGGCGCTGTACCCGGGCGAGGTGCCCGAGTCGTTACCCGAAGAGGCCTTCTGGCAGCAGCAGGGTTTCGATTTTACCGAATTCGCCCCGCCCGAATGGCAGCCGGAACAACCGCTGCCGCATTTGCGTCTGGATCAGGCGCTGGCGTTCCTGTTGGGAGACAAGTTATCGTGAATTTGAAAAGCAAGGTGATCCTGGACCAACCCCTGCAACAACCGGAGCCGAAGGCGCTGCGGCCGAGTCAGCCACTGGAGCAGGACGACTTTATCGCCCTGGACGAAACCCCGGAGCCGATGCTGGCCGACAGCCTGCGGCCCGGTCGTCGGCACTGGCTGTGGTGGAGCGGCATCGGTCTGTTGCTGACCCTGTTACTGGTGCATTCCGTCCTCGGCCTGTGGCAGACCTGGCAGGACAACCGCCTGCTCGGTGCGGCCTGGAGCCTGGCCATTGCCCTGCTGGCGCTGGCGGCCCTGGGTCGCTTGTGGCGCGAGCTCAGGCTGCTGCGCACCCTGGAGCGGGTATCTCGCCAGCAGGCACGAGCCGAGCAGCTGCTGGCCGAGCAGGGCAGTGGTCGGGCCCGGGCATTCTGCGAACAACTGGCCGCCCGCAGTGGCTTGCAGCAGACCGATGCCTTTCAGGACTGGCAGCAGAGTCTGACCGACCAGGAGCAGGATGCCGAAGTGCTGACGCTTTACAGCCGGCAGGTGCTGAGCGTACAGGACCGGCAGGCCCGGGCGCGGGTGCTGAAATGGTCCGGCGAGGCGGCGGTCATGGTGGCGGCCAGCCCGTTGGCGGCGGTAGACATGCTGCTGGTGCTGTGGCGTAACCTCAAGATGATTGAAGACATCAGCCAGTGTTACGGCATTCGTCTGGGCGGCCTGAGCCGACTGCGGCTGATCCGCCAGGTATTGCATCACATGCTTTATGTGGGCGTGTCGGAGGCGGCCATCGATGCCGGCATGGACTTGCTGGGGCTGGAGCTGGCCGGGCGGCTGTCGGCCCGGGCCGGGCAGGGGGTGGGCGCCGGTTTGCTCACCGCCCGCCTCGGGCTGCAAACCATGAGCCTGTGTCGGCCCGTGCCCTGGCAGGGCGACGAGAAAAAGCAGTTGGGCGGTATTCGTCGTGCACTGATCGACAAGGTCGCCCGGCTGATGACCCACAGCGGACAATAAGGCTGGCATCTGTCAGTTAAGCGTAAAACGGAATCAATTGACTTCCCACCGACACGCCGTAAACCCATCCCTGGGGACTCTGCTGCGCCATCCATGGCGCAGAAGGTCGGTTTGAAAGCCAATCGCTCCCGTTAACTGAACGCTGTTAGGCAATAAGGCGATATTCTTCAGCCATGCGACAACGACTCAACCCGATACGAGCCCTGTGGTCTGCCTATGGTAGGCTACGGGGTCTATTGACTCTTCATCTCACCACACAAAACGGTACGGTAGACACTACTATGAACTTTAAAGAATTCCACGCCTCACTCAGCCAGCCGACACCGCCGCAGGGGCTGTCCGATGCCCTTACTGCCTTGTGGCTGGACGCCAATGGCCAGTGGGAGGCGGCGCACGATCGGGTGCGTGACAACAGCGACCAGCCTTCGGCCTGGGTTCATGCCTATCTGCACCATGTAGAAGGCGTGCTGTGGAATGCCGACTACTGGTACGGCCGCGCCAAGAAAAAGCGCCCGAATTGTACCACGCGGGAAGAATGGCAGCAGATAGCCCAGTCGCTGCTGGATTAAGCGCTTGATACCGCTCCCGGCAGGTATCAAAAAGACGACATGTTTAATCCGTTGGGTAAGTAATGCTGCATAACAGGTGTGGTTCTGTCGTCATTCCCGCGAAGGCGGGAATCCAGGGCCTGTGGCGCAGATTTGTCAGCCTGCGCTTCTCCTGCAAAGACACTGGACCCCCGCCTTCGCGAGGGTGACGAGAAAAAAAAGCTAGCCCCAGTATCCACATAAGTTATGAGATATTACTTATAAGGAGATGATATGAAAGTAGACAAGTTGATTGGCCAGTTTCTGGGTGGCAATGGCCGCCCGGGCAAAGGGAGCGGTTTTGGCAAGGGTGCCGCCACCGGCGGTATTCTCGGGCTGCTGCTTGGCAGCAAGAAGGGCCGCAGCATGGCCGGTAGCACCATCAAGTATGCGGGGCTGGCCGCCGCCGGCGCCATGGCCTGGAAAGCCTATCAGGGCTGGCAGCAGAACCGAAGCCCGGCCGAAGCCCGCCCCGTGACCGGGGACGACGTGCAGCAGCTGGATCCGCGCTTTTCGCCGCAGAGTGCCGCCGCCAACGGCGAGTCGTTCCAGATTTCCTTGATGCGCGCCATGATAGGGGCCGCCAGGGCCGACGGCCACATCGATGCCGCCGAACAGGCGCATATCTTCGAACAGGTCGAGCAGATGGGGCTGGCCGCAGAAGAAAAGGCGATGGTGTTCGATATGCTGTCGGCGCCGGTGTCACTGGCGGACATTTGTGCGTCGGCCAAGGGTACCGAGCAGGCGGCAGAGTTGTATCTGGCCTCACGGCTGGTGATCGATCCGGATCAGGCGGCGGAGCGAGCTTATCTGGAGGCACTGGCGCACAGGTTGAATATACCGACCGATTTGGTGGCGCATCTGGAGCGACAGGTACAGCAGGGAATGGAAGAGTAGAAAAATACAGCGTATCAAATGGGGTGACCGACGGGGCTCGAACCCGCGACAACCGGAATCACAATCCGGGACTCTACCAACTGAGCTACGGTCACCAAAGATGGCGCGCCCTGCAGGACTCGAACCTGCGACCACCCGCTTAGAAGGCGGGTGCTCTATCCAGCTGAGCTAAGGGCGCTTTTCTGACATTAGGCGGCAGCAGGGCTGCGGCGTAACGGGGCGGGATGATACCTATTTGACTTGCGTCGGTCAACGGCTTTATCCCACCGGGAGCACCGAGCGAAAGCCGCGGGCGCTTGCTTATCAAAGCCGGGAAAAAATGCGACAATTGCCGCAGGTTTATAAAGGTGAGAATCAACGCAGATGTCAGCTCAAATAATCGATGGAAAAGCGATTGCACAGGCGGTACGCAACCAGGTGGCCGAACGTGTGGCCGAACGCACCCGTGCGGGCAAACGCGCGCCGGGTCTGGCGGTGATACTGGTCGGTGCCAATCCGGCTTCCCAGGTCTATGTCGGCAGCAAACGCCGGGCCTGTGAAGAAGTCGGGTTTATTTCCAAGTCTTACGATTTACCCAAGGAAACCACAGAGCAGCAACTGCTGGAACTGATTGACGAGCTGAACCAGGACGCCACCATAGACGGTATTCTGGTGCAACTGCCGCTGCCGGCCCATATCGACAGCACCCCGGTGATAGAGCACATTCATCCGCACAAAGATGTGGACGGCTTTCATCCCTACAATATCGGCCGTCTGGCCCAACGCATACCGGCACTGCGCCCCTGTACCCCCAAGGGCATCATCACCCTGCTGGAGCGTAGCCATATCAAGACCCATGGCCTCAATGCCGTGGTGGTGGGCGCGTCCAATATCGTCGGTCGCCCCATGACGCTGGAGCTGCTGCTGGCCGGCTGCACCACCACTACCTGCCACCGCTTCACCGAAGATCTCAAGGCCCAGGTGGCAAGGGCCGATCTGCTGGTGGTGGCGGTGGGCAAGCCGCATTTTATTCCCGGTGACTGGATCAAGCCCGGCGCCGTGGTGATCGACGTGGGCATCAACCGGCTGGACGACGGCCGTCTGGTGGGCGATGTGGAATATGCGGTGGCCGCCGAGCGCGCCTCCTATATTACCCCGGTGCCTGGCGGCGTGGGCCCGATGACGGTGGCCTCCTTGATAGAAAACACCCTGATCGCCTGTGAACGCTATCATGATCAGTAAACACCCTTCATAAACACAGTCAGTAAGGACAGCGGATGCGGTGGCCCGACAAGGATGTGCTCTATACGGTAATCTTCGGCACCGAAACCCCGGCGGGTCGCCGCTTCGATATTGCCCTTATTGTCACCATACTGCTGTCTATCGTGGTTTTGCTGCTGGACTCGATAGGTTCGGTTCGAGCGCAATACGGCACCGTGATTTACGGGGTGGAATGGGCCTTTACCCTGGCCTTTACCATTGAATACGGCGTACGGATCTACTGCTCCCAGAACCGGCTCGCCTACGTCCGGAGTTTTTACGGCATTATCGACCTGCTGGCGGTAATGCCGACCTATCTGGCCATTTTCATTCCCGGCGCCAGCTTTCTGATGATCATCCGTCTGCTGCGGGTGTTGCGGATTTTCCGCATTCTCAAGCTGATCCGCTACGTCAACGAAGCCAATGTGTTGTTGCGTTCACTCAATCAGAGCCGGCGCAAGATACTGGTGTTCTTCAGCAGCCTCTTCATTCTGGTGACCCTGTTCGGCTCGCTGCTCTATGTGGTGGAAGGGCCGGAAAACGGTTTTACCAGTATTCCCGTCAGTATTTACTGGGCCATCGTCACCATCACCACCGTCGGCTTTGGCGATATCACCCCGCAAACGCCGCTGGGTCAGGCCATTGCCGCCGTGACCATGCTGATGGGCTACGCCATTATCGCGGTGCCTACCGGTATTCTCAGTGCCGAGCTGGGGCGGGAAATGTGGCGCGAATACGAACACCGCCATTGCCCCCAGTGTGACAAGGGCGGGCACGACAGGGATGCCAATTATTGCAAATATTGCGGCGGAGAAATGGAGCCACCGCAGGAGTAACGATGGTCTGTGTGTGAAGAGCAATAAAGGGAGCCGAGGCTCCCTTTTGTTTGGTTATTACGCTGTGTCGAGCGATTACTCTTTGTTGTCTTCCATCAGCGCGTCCAGCTTGCGATCGGCTTCGGCCGCTACGTCATCCATGGCTTGTTCCATTTCGGCTGCCGCATCGTCCATGGCCTGATCCATTTCGGCTGCCTGTTCGCTGGCGGCATCCTTGACGCTATCGGCGGCTTCATCCAGCTGCTCGCCCATTTCTTCCATGGTGCCCTGCTCTTCCACGCCCAGAGCTTCTTGTGCTTCGTCGGCCATTTCCTGGCTTTGCTCCTGCACTTGCTCGATGGTTTCATCCATCTGTTCACCCGCTTGCTCCGCGTCTCCCTTGTTATCACAGGCAGCCAGGCCAAAGGTGGCAACAGAGGTCAGTAATAATACGTTAAGCCATGATTTTTTCATTTTCTGCTCCTCGCTGGGGATCGTTTGCGGCCGGGGCCGCCGTTGTGTTTTTACCTTACTAGTAATAGCCCAGACGGTGATGAAACAACAGCCGGTCAATGATTTAAAAACGGATGTTTATTTAAAAATAATCATATAAATCAGATATTAATGACAGGTTACGTCCCGGAATGACGTAAACAAAGCGGAATGGATAATCGCGGATATGACGAAGCGTGTCATCGGGTGGTTGAAAAACAGGCGGTGCGGGGGCAGCGAAGCCGCAGCAAACCGGACGGGGTCTGCTGCGGTGCGGATTTACGGCTGTTCCAGGGTGTTTTCCAGTATTTCGTCCAGCCGCTGCTGGGCTTCCTGCGAGGCTTCTTCCACCACGTGCTCGATTTCTTCTTTTTGCTGTTCAATCACTTCAGGCTCGGGTGAACTGGCCGGTGCTGGCGTTTCAACCTGTTGAGGCTCTGAGGATGAGACGGCGTTATCCAGCACCTGATCGATGTTGTCGCCGATATCACTCGCCGGGCCTTCAGGCTCACAGCCGGTCAGGCCGAGCAGGGCGGTCATTAATACGGCGGGAATAAAAATGCGCATGGCAAGGCTCCTTGAACTTGAAAGAGATAATGTCGGCCGTAAATAGCCGTTCAAAAAAACAGGGCGCCAATTATGGCGCCCATGATGATTTTTTCAATCTTCGCCGCAAGGGTGAATGAGTGAGAAGCGAGTCTTACTTACGACGCCAGCGGGTGCCCTCGGGGCCGTCTTCCAGCACTATGCCCATGGCGGTGAGGCTGTCGCGCGCCGCATCGGCGGCGGCCCAGTCCTTGTTCTTGCGGGCATCCAGGCGTGCCTGGATCAACCGCTCGATGTCGGCTACCTCGTCGTCGGCACCGGCATCGCCGCGCAGAAAGGTCTCGGGATCCTGGCTCAGCAGGCCCAGCACGCCGGCCAGCTCGCGCAGACGTCCGGCCAGGCCGGCGGCGGTGGCGTCGTCCTTGCCCTTGAGGCGGTTGATCTCGCGCGCCAGGTCAAACAGCACCGAATAGGCTTCGGGAGTATTGAAGTCGTCGTTCATCGCGACCTTGAAACGCTCGACAAACTCCTCGCCACCGGCCGCTTGTGTCACCGGCAGACCACGCAGGGCGGTATAGAAACGTTCCAGTGCGCTGCGCGCCTTGTTCAGGTTGTCGTCCGAATAGTTGAGCTGGCTGCGATAGTGGCCGGACAGCAGGAAGTAACGAATGGTCTCGCCGTCAAAATGGCCCAGCACGTCACGAATGGTGAAGAAGTTGCCCAGCGACTTGGACATTTTCTCCTGATCCACCATTACCATGCCCGAGTGCATCCAGGTGTTGACGTAGGGGCTGTGGTTGGCGCAGCAGCTCTGGGCGATTTCGTTTTCGTGGTGGGGGAACTGCAGATCGGAGCCGCCGCCATGAATGTCGAAATGCTTGCCCAGATGTTTGCCGTTCATGGCCGAACATTCGATGTGCCAGCCGGGGCGACCCGGGCCCCAGGGCGACTCCCAGCTCGGCTCGCCGGGCTTGGACGGTTTCCACAGCACGAAGTCGAGCGGGTTGCGCTTGCTCTGTTCTACTTCGACCCGGGCGCCGGCCTGTAACTGCTCCAGATTCTGGCCCGACAGCTTGCCGTAATCCTGGAAGCTGTTCACGGCAAACAGCACGTCGCCGCTGTCGGCCACATAGGCATGACCGTCTTCAATCAGGCTCTGCACCATATTGATGATTTCGGGGATATGCTGGGTGGCCTTGGGCTCGATGTCGGGGCGGGCAATGTGCAGGGCGTCAAAGTCCCGGTACATGTCATTGGTCAATCGTTCGGTCAGGGCATCGCAGCTTTCGCCGTTTTCGGCCGCCCGCTTGATGATTTTGTCGTCGATGTCGGTGATGTTACGCACAAAGGTCAGGTCAAAGCCCAGATAGCGCAGGTAACGGGTGACCACGTCGAAGGCGACGAAGGTGCGACCGTGACCGATATGACAGAGGTCGTAAATGGTGACACCACAGACGTACATGCCGACCTTGCCGGGTACCAGAGGGATGAATTCTTCTTTTTGTCGGGTCAGGGAATTGTAGATTTTCAGCATGAGTCCACGTCTTGGTGAAGGATATTGGTCGGTACGTATTGAACCTTTAATGGCCATTTGGTGCAAGCCTTGCGACCACAGGGGTTCGCTAAAGCGGCCGCTTGCGTTAAAATCGAGCTCTGAACCTACTATCTGGATAATTACTATGGTTACTCTGCACACCACTCACGGCGACATCACCCTGAACCTGTTTGCCGACAAGGCGCCGGAAACCGTTGCCAACTTCCTGCAATACTGCCGCGACGGCCACTACGACAACACCCTGTTTCACCGTGTGATCGACGGTTTCATGGTTCAGGGCGGTGGCTTCGGCCCCGGCTTTGAAGAAAAGGAAACCCGCGCCCCGGTACAAAACGAAGCCGACAACGGCCTGTCCAACAAGGTTGGCACCGTGGCCATGGCCCGTACCATGGAACCGCATTCCGCCACCGCCCAGTTCTTCATCAACGTCAACGACAACGACTTTCTGAACTTCAAGTCCGCCACCAGCCAGGGCTACGGCTACTGCGTGTTTGGCGAAGTGGTTGAAGGCATGGATGTAGTCAACAAGATCAAGGGCGTGGCGACCGGCACCCGCGGCTATGTGCACCAGGACGTACCCATGGACGACGTGCTGATCACCGGCGTGACCGTCAGCGAGTAAGTCTGTCTTCATGTCGTTGATTATCGTCATGGGCGATAAGCACCCGCGGCGAAATGTAAAGTAGCTAACGGGATAGACCGGCTTTCAAGCCGACCTTCTGCGCCATGGATGGCGCAGCAGAGCCCCCAGGGATGGGTTTACGGCGTGTCGGTGGAAAGTTGGTCTATCCCGTTTTGCCTCTTGAGGTAACCCTTACCTCGCCCCCTTGCGGGCATTGTTAATCTCTCTGAATCACGAGCCTGCCCTTGAACCAGACCACCCTCTTTATTGCCGACCTGCACTTGAGCCCCAGCCGGCCGGACATTACCGCCGCCTTTCTGCGCTTCATGCAGGAAGAAGCGAACCAGGCCGAGGCGCTGTATGTGCTGGGAGACCTGTTCGAATTCTCCATCGGCGACGACGAGCCCAGTGCGCTGAATGACGAAGTGGCCGCCGCCTTCAAGGCCTGCGCCGAGCAGGGCACACCTGTTTATTTCATTCACGGTAACCGGGACTTCATGGTCGGTCGTCGCTTTGCCCGCCAGGCGGGTATGACACTGTTGCCCGAGCACCAGGTAATCGACCTCTACGGCGAGCCGACGCTGATCATGCACGGCGATACCCTCTGTATCGACGACGCCGGTTATCAGCGCTATCGTCGCATCACCCGCTGGGGATGGCTGCAATGGCTGTTTCTGCGCTTGCCGCTCAGCCGGCGGATGCGAATTGCCGACGGCATTCGGGGCAAGAGCGCCGAATCCAAGGAAAACAAGGTGATGCAGGTGATGGATGTCAATCAGGGCGAGGTCGAGCGCCAGATGCGTCGTTACAAGGTGCGTTCGCTCATTCACGGCCATACTCACAGACCGGCCATCCACCAGCTGGATATTAACGGTCAGTCTGCTCGCCGTATCGTGCTGGGCGACTGGTATACACAGGGCAGCGTGCTGGCGGTCACTCCCCAAGGGGTGGAACTGCAGAGCCGGGCTTTTGAGGAGGCAAGATGAAACCAGGAAAAACAGGACTGTCACGCATCATCGCCGCCACCGGCTATTCATTGCAGGGGCTGAAAAGTGCCTATCGTCATGAAGCGGCCTTTCGCCAGGAATGCTGGCTGGTGGCGGTGCTGCTGCCGGTGGCGCTGATCTGGAGCCCGGGAGTGGTGAAAACCCTGCTGCTGATCGGCAGCCTGATGCTGGTGCCGATAGTGGAGCTGCTCAACTCGGCGATAGAGGCGGTGGTGGACCGTATCGGACCCGAACATCACGAGCTGTCGGGCCGGGCCAAGGACATGGGATCGGCGGCGGTGTTACTGACCATGCTGCTGATGGGGCTGATTTGGGGTCTGATCCTGCTCGATACCTTGTTTCTATGATGATGATTTCTTTCACTTAGTTAACAAGTCATTAACGTTGTTAATGGTTATATTTAAAGTATTCATTTCTGTTATGACAAGGCCGAACTTAGTATCAGGTCATGCGCTAGGTCCGGTTGTTTCAGCGGCGCAATCAACCCTGTTACTGTCATAGAGGAAGGAATCCTTACCATGCAAATGCCACAGACACTGAATATCCCCAACGGCGAAAAAGTCCAGGGCATGTTTTCCAAAGAAGAAATGGCCTCACGTCAGTCCAAGCTGCGCAGCTACATGGCTGCCAACGACGTAGACGCTGTGCTGTTTACCTCTTATCACAACATCAACTACTTCAGTGACTTCGTATATTGCCGCTTCGGTCGGGATTACGGTCTGGCCGTGACCCAGCACATTCACACCACCATTACCGCCAACATCGACGGCGGCCAGCCTTACCGTCGCAACGCCTTGGGCGACAACCTGGTGTACACCGACTGGCAGAAAGACAACTTCTTCCATGCAGTCAAGTCACTGATCGGCGGCGCCAAGCGCGTAGGTGTGGAATTCGACCACATCAACCTGCAAGCACTGGACAAGCTCAAAGCAGCCTTGCCGGAAGCCGAGTTCGTCGATATCGGCGTGCCCACCATGAAGATGCGCATGTACAAGTCGGCGGAAGAAATCGCCGTGATCAAGCAGGGTGCCCGGGTGGCTGATGTGGGCGGCGCCGCCATTCGTGACGCCATCGGTGTCGGTGTGCCGGAATACGAAGTGGCCCTGGCCGGTACTCAGGCCATGGTGCGTGAAATTGCCAAAACCTTCCCCCATGGCGAGCTGATGGACACCTGGGTGTGGTTCCAGTCCGGTATCAACACCGACGGCGCCCACAACCCGGTGACCAGCCGCAAGATTGAAGCCGGCGACATCCTCAGCCTGAACACCTTCCCGATGATCGGTGGTTACTACACGGCGCTGGAACGGACCCTGTTCAGCGAGCACGTGTCCGATCGTCACCTGGAACTGTGGGAACTCAACTGCAAGGTACACCGCCGCGGTCTGGAATTGATCAAGGCCGGTACTCGCTGCTGTGATATCGCTCACGAGCTGAACGAGATCTTCGCCGAGCAGGATGCGCTGCAATACCGCACCTTCGGTTACGGTCACTCCTTCGGCACCCTGAGCCACTACTACGGCCGTGAAGCCGGGCTGGAACTGCGTGAAGACATCGAAACGGTACTGGAGCCGGGCATGGTGGTATCGATGGAGCCGATGATCATGCTGCCGGAAGGCATGCCGGGCGCAGGTGGTTATCGTGAGCACGATATTCTGGTGATCAGCGATAGCGGAGTAGAGAACATCACCCGCTTCCCGTTCGGTCCGGAACACAATATCATTAAAGGCTAAGAACTGAGCCCATCCCCGAGCAGGGGGTGGGCTTTTTAGCTTCTTACAGTGGATAACTTTCTATATTGGCTTCATGTGCTAATTCCGGGGTCAGATTGTGTTGTGGCCCAGCAGCCATGATTGGGAAGGATCCTTTAAATACGAGTTTCCAATATCTTTATTATCCCTGCCGAATAAAACCAAAAGAATCATAAGGGTACCGATGAGTTAGCAGGGTAATAGAAGGTAATGGATAACGACAATAATAGAGAGGTAAGGCAGGTGACAAACAGTAAACCTGGACATAACAAACCGGGGGCTCATAAAGAATCGCTTGAGCCCCTTGTGGTTCCTCGATTCACCGGACGTGATCTACCTCCCATAGGCAGACTACTCATTCAGTTCACGCCTCCGCTCGCTATTATCGCACTGATTGTGATGGTGTTGAGGGGCCCGGATAGTGTGGCCGCCGTCATTTTTGATCTGCGAACCTATGTTACAAGTGGTTATACTTGGCTATTTATCCTTTTCTCGCTTTTTTCCGTGGCGGTATGCGCCTGGCTTGTTTTCAGCAAAATTGGCAAGCAGGTTCGTCTGGGCGGCCCCAATGCTAAAAAAGAGTACAATAACTTTGCCTGGTATTCGATGCTGTTTGCCTGCGGACAGGGCATAGGACTGATATTCTGGTCTGTTGCTCAACCGATTATGCTTCGCTATGAAAGTCCGGTGATCCAGGCATTGGAAGGTAATGTCGCCGGGGGCGGGATTGTCTGGGCTTATTTCCACTGGGGGTTCACCGCCTGGGCCATGTATTGCGTTGTGGCAGTCTGTCTGGCTTATTCGCATCACAACCTGGGCAAAACCCTGACGTTCCGGGAAGCCACCGTAGATATTTTGCCGCGATGGGCTCAGGGTGGTGCCGGCGTAGTCGTCGAGCTGCTGGCGATCATGGCCACGGTTCTTGGTTTGTCAACGTCTTTTGCCTTTGCGGCCATGCAGTTCTCTTCAGGGCTCAGCTCTTTTACCGGCGTGACTTCCAGTTCCACCATCTGGCTATTGGTCATTGTGGGTCTGGGGACGGCAACGGCCATCTCGGCTTTCTTCGGCATCAGCAAGGGTATGCGCCTGATCAGTGAAACGAACTCGATCCTGAGCATAGTGCTGGTGGTGGCTGCCCTGGTATTTGGCCCCACCTTGTTCATTATTTCCAACATGACCCAGACCTTTGGCTCTTATTTTACAAACTTTATACCAATGAGCTTCTGGACAGATGCCCCAAGTACCGTCGCTCCGCTGGAATCGTGGCAGCAGAGCTGGAATGGTTGGTGGACAGTGTTTATCTGGTGCTGGGTGATTGCCTTCTCACCTTTTGTTGCAGGTTTTATTGCCCGGATATCTCGTGGTCGCACACTTCGTGAGTTCGTGATCGGCGTGACCGTGATTCCTTCCCTGATCGTCATGGTATGGATTGGTGTGCTTGGATCTGCCGCCATTTACTACGATGATCAGACAGGAAATGGTATATCGGCAGCGGTGAGCGAAAATGTTTCCAGCGGGCTTTTTGTCATGCTGGAGTCGATCCCCTTCGTCGGTAGTATCCTTCTGGTTGTGGCAACCATACTGGTGGCAACTTACTATGTGACATCGTTGGACGCCGGTACCTATGCGCTTGCGGAGTTCGTATCTGCACCGCAACAGGCGGGGCCCTGGTTCAGAGTGGTTCTCGTTATCAGTATTGCTGCTGTTGCAACTGTGCTGCTGACAGTCGGGGGGAGCGGAGTCGTTGATACCGTTCAGACCGGAACCATTATTGGCGCTTTCCCCTTCTCTATTGTTATCTTGCTTATGATTGCAAACACAATCAGACGGCTCTTGAATAGAGACAAATCAATTAAAGAGCTGGAGAAAGTAGTAAATAATCCCGATCCACAGGTAGAGCTGACAGTTGATACTGATGGTGAAGCCAAGGTAACGACCAATGGCAGTCTGGTGACGAATAACTGATATTCACCATAGTCTGAATAAATGTTAATGGGCGGAACTTCTTCTGTTTGGTGCTATTAATTTGATAATCTGGCTATAGGTTAACATCTGGTCTGGCGGATATATTATCTGCCAGACCATTTTTTTGGTCGGCGTATGTTTCTGATAACAATTCTTCTGGAGGCGCAGTCATCCTTAGTCACCCTCTCATCTGAGTCGCGCTACGCGTGTCCTTACCCATTAGTCTGCTCCCGCAGATGTTTGATTGTTACTTTATATTATCATGTCATTAACATTGTTAATGATGGCATTTAAAGTATTCATTTCTGTTATGACTGAGCCCGGCTTAGTATCAGACCATGCGCGAAGCCCGATTGTTACAGCGGCGCAAATAACCCTGTTACTGTCATAGAGGAAGGAAGCCTTATCATGCAAATGCCACAGACACTGAATATCCCCAACGGCGAAAAAGTCCAGGGCATGTTTTCCAAAGAAGAAATGGCCTCACGTCAGTCCAAGCTGCGCAGCTACATGGCTGCCAACGACGTGGACGCGGTGCTGTTTACCTCTTATCACAACATCAACTACTTCAGTGACTTCGTCTACTGCCGCTTCGGTCGGGATTACGGTCTGGCCGTGACCCAGCACATTCACACCACCATTACCGCCAACATCGACGGCGGCCAGCCTTACCGTCGCAACGCCCTGGGCGACAACCTGGTGTACACCGACTGGCAGAAAGACAACTTCTTCTATGCGGTCAAGTCACTGATCGGCGGCGCCAAGCGCGTAGGTGTGGAATTCGACCACATCAACCTGCAAGCACTGGACAAGCTGAAAGCAGCCTTGCCGGAAGCCGAGTTCGTCGATATCGGCGTGCCCACCATGAAGATGCGCATGTACAAGTCGGCGGAAGAAATCGCCGTGATCAAGCAGGGTGCCCGGGTGGCCGATGTGGGCGGCGCCGC
>NZ_BAABDS010000005.1:0-44792 GCF_039539745.1 Oceanisphaera sediminis | reverse complement strand
GCCGGTACTCAGGCCATGGTGCGTGAAATTGCCAAAACCTTCCCCCATGGCGAGCTGATGGACACCTGGGTGTGGTTCCAGTCCGGTATCAACACCGACGGCGCTCACAACCCGGTGACCAGCCGCAAGATTGAAGCCGGCGACATCCTGAGCCTGAACACCTTCCCGATGATCGGTGGTTACTACACGGCGCTGGAACGGACCCTGTTCAGTGAGCACGTCTCCGACCGTCACCTGGAGTTGTGGGAACTCAACTGCAAGGTACACCGCCGCGGTCTGGAGCTGATCAAGGCCGGTACTCGCTGCTGTGACATCGCCCACGAGCTGAACGAAATCTTCGCCGAGCAGGATGCGCTGCAATACCGCACCTTCGGTTACGGTCACTCCTTCGGTACCCTGAGCCACTACTACGGCCGCGAAGCCGGGCTGGAACTGCGTGAAGACATCGAAACGGTACTGGAGCCGGGCATGGTGGTATCGATGGAGCCGATGATCATGCTGCCGGAAGGCATGCCGGGCGCCGGTGGTTATCGTGAGCACGATATCCTGGTGATCAGCGATAGCGGAGTAGAGAACATCACCCGCTTCCCGTTCGGTCCGGAACACAATATCATTAAAGGCTAAGACAAAAGCCCATCTCTCACCAGATGGGCTTTTAACTTTCAAGGTTTACAGTAATTTTGGTTACAAGTAAGGGGAAGAATTAGAATATATATAAGATACAACAATATAGAATTAACTATCATGTTGATATCTCTAAATACAGGGAAGGTAATATTGGATGTCACTTCTAAGGATAAGGAGTAGAAATTATGGTTCTTAATAACGGACCTTTAAAGGGTATAAATCCCCATATAATGTTCATATCGCTGGCTATTACAGTTGCACTGGTTTTATTCGCACTTGCTTTTCCTGAACAATCATCACTGATGGTTGATCAGGTAAGAACCGTGATTACGATAGCAGCCAATTTATGGTATGTATCGCTGGCAGCATTATTTCTGGTTTTTTGTGTCTGGATCGGATTTAGTAAATACGGAAAAATACGTCTTGGGCGAGACGATGAGAAGCCCGAGTTTGGATACTTCGCCTGGTTCGCCATGGTTTATGCGGCGGGTCAAGGTATAGGTATTATCTTCTGGTCGATAGCCGAACCCATGTTCCACTTCTCCAGTGGTTCGCCATTCTCTCCAGATGTGGCTAATGAAGCTGCTGCAACTTCTGCAATTGCTATTTCATTTTTCCACTGGGGTTTAAATGCCTGGGCTATATATTGTGTAGTTGGTCTGTCTTTAGCCTTTGTCTGCTACAGATTAGGCAAACCACTCAGTATTCGATATACCTTGTATCCTTTATTCGGTGAGAAAGTAACCGGAAGATGGGGTGTGTTAATCGATGTTATCGCTGTTTTTGCAACCTTGTTTGGTATCGCCACTTCATTAGGTATGGGGGCACAGCAGATCAATGCCGGCTTGTCCGAGGTGTGGGGTATCCCCCAAAGCTCATCTGTTCAGCTGATCCTGATCGTTGTTATCACCCTGTGCGCCTTGGTTTCGGTGCTTACCGGCCTGAAAAAAGGCGTGAAATACCTTTCGATAGGCAACATGTGGCTGACCATTATTTTGTTACTTTTTTTCTTTCTTTTCGGCCCCACGCTTTACATTGTAAAAACCTTTTTTAGCGGCACCTTTGAATACCTCATGCAGTTCTTCAACTTTAATGTTTTCGTCGAAAGTTCACCCAGTAGTGTAGGTGATGATGATGCAAGCTGGAAAAGCATGTGGCAAGGCTGGTGGACTGTATTCTATTGGGGATGGTGGATGTCCTGGGCTCCTTTCGTTGGTGTTTTTGTGGCGAGAGTATCCAGAGGCCGGACTATTCGAGAGTTTATCTGGGGTGTAGTGGGTGTATCTTCGCTTCTTTCATTCGTGTGGATAGCAGCTTATGGCGGCACAGCCTTGTATCTTGACTTGTTTGAAGATGCAGGAATAGCCGCGGTCGTAAGTAGTGATGTGTCCAAAGCACTATATGCTACGTTTTCCGGTATGGATCTTGGTTATCTGTCAACAGCTGCCATGATTGTCGGTACTATTCTGGTGGCCACCTACTTCATAACATCATCTGATTCGGGTACATTGGTGTTGACAACCATCATGAGCGAAGGTTGTGAAAGTCCTTTGAACCGACACAGAATAATATGGGGTATCATGCAGGGCGTTGTCGCTTCTGTTTTGTTAGTCGTCGGAGGAGATGCTGCTCTTAGTTCATTGCAAACGGCTTCAATCGCCGCAGCATTGCCCTTCTCAGTCATCATGTTGCTGATGTGCTGTTCGCTATACAAAGGCGTCAGGGACGAGTTCAAGATCATGGCTGCAAGCCCGGCTTATAAAACATCATTATCAGAGTAATAGAGGTACGGTTTATGGTTAATTTAGAACTGATGGATTGGCAAACCTACGCAGAAAAAACGAAAGAGGGTAATGCCATTATTATGTTGCCAATTGGAGCTATTGAGCAGCATGGGCCTCATATGTCTATGAACCCCGACGTTTTGATCCCCAAGGCAATATCGGAGGGAGTGGCAAACAATTCCGATTCCATCCTGGTCGCACCATCTATCTCTTATGGATATAAGTCACAGGTAAAATCAGGGGGAGGAAATTTCTTCCCCGGAACAACATGCATCAATGGTAAGACGATGATCGATACCGTAAAGGATGTCATTGTCGCTTATGCCAGACATGGAAACAGAAAGTTTGTTCTGGTGAATGGTCACTTTGAAAACTCGATGTTTCTGGTCGAAGGAATAGAGTTAGGTCTCGAACATCTGAGACACGAAGGGATCGATGCCCAGGTCATGTTGCTGTCATATTGGGACTACGTTACTCAAGAAACCATTGAGAAAGTGTTCCCGGGTGGCTTTACCGGCTGGGATGTAGAGCATGGTGGGGTTCTTGAAACATCCCTGATGCTATTCTTGCATCCCGATTGTGTGAATATGGATAAAGTTGTCCATCACGAGCCGGCGACCTTCCCTCCATATGATGTCTTCCCGGCAGATCAGAGCTGGGTACCTTGTACGGGTACCTTGTCATCGGCAAAAAATGCCACTCGAGAGTATGGCGAATTATTGTTCAATGTATGCGTCGATGGTATTTATCAGTCCATTACTGAAAGATTTAGTTAATTAAGTAAAGGCAAGTCACTGTCGTGACTTGCCTTTTTTATTGATGTTAGAGAGCATAATTATGGATGTTTCTATTTCTGATATTTCAACCTTATCTCTTCCCGAAGGTGCAGAGATAACAGTGAAGGGATGGGTAAGGACAAGGCGAGATTCAAAGTCCGGAGTCTCTTTTATTAATTTATCAGATGGCTCTTGCTTTAACTCCTTACAGATTGTAATTCCTAAAGAAATATTTAATTACCAGTCTGAAATTCTCAAGATAACAACGGGTTGCTCAATTGTTGTAAATGGGTGCATTGTTAAATCCAAGGGAAGAGAACAAAATTTTGAGTTGAGAGCCGAAGAAGTTAATGTTGTCGGTTGGGTAAAAGATCCAGACACATACCCCATGTCTTCAAAAAGACACAGCATAGAATATCTGCGTGAGCATGCACATCTTAGACCTCGCACCAATATAATAGGTAGTGTGACCCGTGTTCGGAATTGTATTGCTCAAGCTATTCATCGTTATTTCAGTGAGCAGGGTTTTATGTGGGTTTCAACACCCATTATCACCGCGTCCGACTGTGAAGGTGCAGGCGAGATGTTCCGCGTTTCAACTCTTGATCTTAATAACATCCCCCACGATTCTAATGGTAATGTAGACTTTAAAGAAGATTTTTTTGGAAAAGAAACTTTTCTGACGGTTTCTGGCCAGCTAAACACAGAAACATATGCCTGTGCATTGAGTAAGGTTTATACATTTGGACCTACTTTTAGAGCGGAAAACTCTAATACCAGTCGTCACCTGGCTGAGTTCTGGATGGTAGAGCCCGAGGTTGCCTTTTCAGACCTTGAGCAAAGCGCCCAACTTGCAGAGTCATTGCTTAAGTATATTTGCAAGGCGGTACTGCTTGAGCGGAAAGATGACATGAACTTCTTTGTTCAGCATGTTGACAGTAGTGCTATTTCTCGATTGGAAAACCTGATCGACATGGATTTTATTACAGTCGATTATACACAAGCTGTTGATATACTTGTTGATTCAGGTAGGAAGTTCGATTTCCCTGTCTATTGGGGAGTTGATCTTTCCTCCGAGCATGAGCGTTACCTGACAGAAGAGCATTTTAACGCACCTGTTATAGTCATCAATTATCCCAAAGAAATAAAAGCTTTTTATATGAAAGTGAATGATGATGGTAAAACAGTTGCGGCCATGGATGTGCTGGCACCAGGCATTGGTGAGATAATAGGGGGGTCACAGCGCGAGCATAGAATAGATGTTCTTGATGAAAGAATTATTGAAATGGGAATGAACCCAGACGATTACGGTTGGTATAGAGAACTCAGAACCTACGGTACTGTACCTCATGCTGGATTTGGACTCGGTCTTGAAAGAATGGTTGCTTATGTAACAGGGGTTAGCAATGTACGAGATGTGATTCCTTTTCCTAGAACGCCGAGAAATGCAAGCTTCTGATAATAGCGAAGCTATTCTGACCAAGGTCAACAACAGCGGTTCATTTTTAATATGACTTCTATCTTATTAGTGAACCGCTGTAATTTATTAATTCATAAGTATCATCTAGTTGCAGTATGATTCTGTTAGTTTTATGAATTAATTCATCAAGAAACACTCTTGATGAAAATTGGGAAATAGTTTAGACGAGTCCCCTAAGTTTGAGTGACGCTTCGACATTGAAATTTGGCAAAATGTACATAGTTTCGCTCCTTGAGTGGATCGATGCTCTGTTTTTTGGTTAATCTCTTTCACTTAAATGTAACACCCCATTAACATTGTTAATGGGGTGATTTAAAGTATTCATTTCTATTATGACAAGGCCGAACTTAGTATCAGGTCATGCGCTAGGTCCGGTTGTTACAGCGGCGCAATCAACCCTGTTACTGTCATAGAGGAAGGAAGCCTTATCATGCAAATGCCACAGACCCTGAATATTCCCAACGGTGAAAAAGTCCAGGGCATGTTTTCCAAAGAAGAAATGGCCTCACGTCAGTCCAAGCTGCGCAGCTACATGGCCGCCAACGACGTAGACGCCGTGCTGTTTACCTCTTATCACAACATCAACTACTTCAGTGACTTCGTATATTGCCGCTTCGGCCGGGACTACGGCCTGGCCGTGACCCAGCACATTCACACCACCATTACCGCCAACATCGACGGCGGCCAGCCTTACCGTCGCAACGCCCTGGGCGACAACCTGGTGTATACCGACTGGCAGAAAGACAACTTCTTCTATGCGGTCAAGTCACTGATCGGCGGCGCCAAGCGCGTAGGTGTGGAATTCGACCACATCAACCTGCAAGCACTGGACAAGCTGAAAGCAGCTTTGCCGGAAGCCGAGTTTGTCGATATCGGCGTGCCCACCATGAAGATGCGCATGTACAAGTCGGCGGAAGAAATCGCCGTGATCAAGCAGGGTGCCCGGGTGGCCGATGTGGGCGGCGCCGCCATTCGTGACGCCATCGGTGTCGGTGTGCCGGAATACGAAGTGGCCCTGGCCGGTACTCAGGCCATGGTGCGTGAAATTGCCAAAACCTTCCCCCATGGCGAGCTGATGGACACCTGGGTGTGGTTCCAGTCCGGTATCAACACCGACGGCGCCCACAACCCGGTGACCAGCCGCAAGATTGAAGCCGGCGACATTCTCAGCCTGAACACCTTCCCGATGATCGGTGGTTACTACACCGCGCTGGAACGGACCCTGTTCAGCGAGCACGTCTCCGACCGTCACCTGGAACTGTGGGAGCTCAACTGCAAGGTACACCGCCGCGGTCTGGAACTGATCAAGGCCGGTACTCGCTGCTGTGACATCGCCCACGAGCTGAACGAGATCTTCGCCGAGCAGGATGCGCTGCAATACCGCACCTTCGGTTACGGTCACTCCTTCGGCACCCTGAGCCACTATTACGGCCGTGAAGCCGGGCTGGAACTGCGTGAAGACATCGAAACGGTACTGGAGCCGGGCATGGTGGTATCGATGGAACCGATGATCATGCTGCCGGAAGGCATGCCGGGCGCAGGTGGTTATCGTGAGCACGATATTCTGGTGATCAGCGACAGCGGAGTAGAGAACATCACCCGCTTCCCGTTCGGTCCGGAACACAACATCATCAAGGGCTAATCAATGGGGCTCGCCGGTTCAGGCGGGCCCTTTTTTTCTTTAAACAACGTCAAGCAACAGAATACCGATACCGGCAATAAAGAGAGACTCGTTATTGCCAGACTACTTCTGGTGAGGCCGGTACAAACCGGTGGAATCAGGGAATGTGCAACCAGCGTAGCGATACGCCGCTCAAGAAGAGGTAGAAATTATGTTGTCTCAATCCTGGACCATGGAATGGTTCGTTTATCTGAACGCCACCATCATCGTCTGGTCCGTACTGGCTTTCGGCTACCGGGAGTTTATCCACAAGGGTGGTCGTGGCCACTGAGCCATGCTGCCAGTTCGTAGGACAAACCTGAGTTAAAGGGAATTTGTGATGGAAAATTATCAATGGTTAAACTGGGGCCTGCTATTGGGGTCTTTTGCCGTTTTGATCCTGATCGGCTATTTGTCGAGCAGGGCGCTAAAAGACAGTGATGCCGCCGGTTTTCTGGTGGCGGGGCGCAGTCTGGGACCCTTCGTGGGTGCCGGCACCATAGTAGCCACCGGCTTCAGTGGCTGGGGCTTTATGGGATCCCCGGGGGTGGCGTACGAGTTTGGCTCGGTGGAAGTACTGGGTAACTTTTTCTTCGCGCCGGCCATGGTGATCGCGGTATTGTACTTCGCTCACTTTCTGCGCAAGCGTGCCGAGGAATTGGGCAGCTGCACCATTCCGGAATACGTATCGCAGGTGCATGGTGGCGGTTCGCTGATCGAACGTTGGGTCAAGGGCGTCGCCGCCGTGATTACCATAGTGCTGTTGCTGGTGTTCCTCACCAGTCAGATCAAGGCGGTGGGTCTGCTGGGGGCTTCCTGGCTGGGTATCAGCCTGACGGAAAGTGCGCTGCTGATGATTTCGGTGATCATTCTCTACACCATGCTGGGTGGACTGGCCGCCGTGGCCTGGACCGATACCCTGATGGTGGTGGGCATGGGCCTGGGAGCCATCGTGATGATGGTGCAGGTGTTCACCGATGTCAGCCTGACCGACTTTATCGATCGGCTGAATGCGGTCGACCCGGAGCTGCTCAATCCCACGACCGCGGCGCCTTATGGCGAGAGCAAGGGATCTGTGTTCCTGGTATTGCCCTATGCCTTCCTGTTTACCGCCGTATTGCCTTACATGGCGGTGCGCTTCCTGGCGTTCAAACCGTCGGTGAAGATGCATCAGGTGGCCATCTGGGTAGCTCCCATGGGTTGTTTGCTGAGTCTGGTGCCGATTATCGGCATGTATGTGCGCATCGCTCATCCCGAACTGGCCGACTCGGATCAGGCCATGCCGGTGTATCTGGCGACCTTCCTGCATCCGGCGCTGGCGGGGATCATTACCCTGTTCATCCTGTTCGCGATGAAGTCGACCGCCAACTCGCTGCTGCACACGGTGTCGAGCGCCGCGTCTCACGACCTGCGCACCGCGCTGTTCCCCAACAGCAATGCCAGCAACGAGCGAATCCTGTGGGTTAACCGCAGCTGGGTGGCGATTCTCGGTTTCGTCGGCTTTCTGATGATGCTGTTTGCACCGCCCTTCATGTTGTCCTGGTTGGGTATTCTGGGCTCCGGCACCCTGCTGGCGGTGATGATAGGTCCGGTGTTTATCTCGTCTTTCTGGCAGGGGAACGCCTATGGCGCCCTGGCCGCCATGTTCACCGGTCTGGTCACCAGTGGCAGCTTCCTGCTGTTCACCAATGTGGGTTGGGTAGAAGGGCCGCTCTATGGTTGCCTGGCCTCGTCCGTCATCTATGTGGCGGTCAGCAAGCTGACCCAGGGAGTGGCATCCGCCGCCATGGCACGGAGCTACTGAGTCGCTGAATGGTCAAGTAATAGCTAAGTCGAAAGCCCGGATCTTCCGGGCTTTTTTATGTTGTTCGGACCGAGATCGTGGACAGTTACAGGAAGCGTGCCGGTGATAGTGCAGTGGCCAGTTCATCCGGTTGTCGACCGGCCAGGCAGTCAGCCACCAACTGACCGGTCACCGCGGCCAGTGTCATACCCAAGTGGCCATGACCAAAGGCCAGAATGACGCGCTTATTGTCCGGTAAAGGGCCGATAACAGGCAATGAATCTGGGGTGCTGTGGCGGACTCCCATCCATTTTGAGGCTACCGAGACCGGGCGACCAAACAGGGTGGAAGCCCACTCCTGCATATGCCGATATCGGTCTTGTGCTTCAGATGCTGCAGGCTGAGCAAATTGCGTGGTACCGGCGATGCGGATGCCGTTGGCCATGGGAGTGGCATAGAAATAATGAGCGAGCCAGCCGACAGGCCGGTTCAGCACCAGATCCGGATCGTCCAGCATCAGGTGATAGCCGCGCTCGCTGACCACCGGCAGCTTGACTCCCAAAGGCGCCAAGAGCTGCTGGTTACCCATACCGGCACAAAGCACCACGGCATCGGCAACCAGTTCCTGCTCACCAGCCCGGATCTGAACCTTGTCACCCGATTGCCTGAGCGTATCAACCGATAACGGATGATAATCCAGTCCCTGCTCCAGCAGTTGCTCGTGAAGTTGTTCACAGAGCTGCCGGGGATGACGCAATGACCAGGTGTCCGGATACCAGAGGCCTCCTTCCAGACCTTGGGGGTTCAGCCCCGGCTCCAGTTTCAGCAACGCCTCGCGATCCAGAGCTTCACATTGCACCCCGTCTCGTTGTTTGGCGGCGGCAAGTTTGGCTAGCTGCGGGCCCATGGTGGGATCCTGACGATAGACTTGCAGGCATCCCTTGGTCTGGTAGATCTCATCCGAGCCCAGGCTTTTCAGCAACTGCTGCTGCAACAGGGTTCCCCTGGCAACCAGCTCGACCAGGGTTCGCTTGTTTTCGGTAAAGGGTTTGTTGCCGATGGCGCGCAGGAAAGCGCGACCAAAGCCGGTCAGCTCAGGCAGATAATGAGGAGCGATCGACAATGCGCGTTTGCTGCGGATTATTTCCTGGAACATGGAACGCAGACTGTCGGGGTTGGATAGTGGAGTGGTGGCATAATTGGCGATGAGACCGGCATTGCCCGACGAGGTACCCGAGCCGGGCTGGTTTTCATCCAGCAAGGTCACCCGATAGCCCTTGTTCAGTAATGTTTTGGAAACGGACAGGCCAACAATACCTGCGCCGACCACGATGACATGTTTCATTAAAACCACCTGATTGACTTGAATGGCAGTGACAGGATGCGCTGTTAAATAACGGCTCGTGATATTACTGAACCCACCGGATCAGATCTCTGGCGCACCAGAGGAAAGCTGATTGCGGCCTAAAGCAGCGAGCGTCGGTTATTTAACAGGGCAATAAGGGAGGGGGCAGAGCCCCCTGTTATTTAATTATCTTTGTAGAATTTGTAAGACATTACACCGATGGCCAGCGCCGTAAGAATACAGGTGGCGGAGGTGGCATAAACGACGATTTCGAACCAGTGCATAACGACACTCCTTGTTAGCTGTTTTTGGTAACGAGCGAGGTGGCCCGACTGTTTTTAAAGGTGTGATAAATCACGGTAAAAGTCAGAAGGTTGGCCGAGACACCGGCGACCAGTGCCGACAGTCCCGTCATGCCGCTCAGATCCCAGGGGCCCCATTTCCACACAATGGTGACCAGGGCACCGGCGATGATGGCACCGATGGCCGACTTGCTGCATTTAAGGTCCAGGAGCACACCCAGCACAAAAGGAATGAGAATGGTCGGCGCCCACAATGAATAACTGATCAGCAGGGCATCGATGATGGAGGTCGCATACAGGGCAAACACCACGGCGCCGATACCAATTAACAGGTTTACCAGGCGCTCAATCCACAGTTTATTTTTCTCGCCGACATCGGGGTTGATAAAGCCCTGATAGATATCCTTGACGAAGATGACCGACGCCGAGTTGAGGTAGGAATCGGCAGTCGACATCACCACCGCCAGCAGGGAGGCGAGTACCAGACCCGTGATTCCCAGAGGCAGGGCGGTTCTGATCAGTTCGGGCATGGCCAGGTCCGGGCTGATATCCGGGTACAGGATCAGAGCAATGAGGCCAATAGTCGAGCTGACAAAATAGAACAGAAAACCAAACACACCCGAGATGGTATAGCCTATCTTGGCATTGCGGGAGTCGGGGGCCGCCAGGGCGCGCTGGGTATAGGGAGGCACCAGAGTTTCACCCAGTAGAAAGGCGATAAACAGGCTCAGGAACATGCCGGGGCCGTAGTCGCCCATAATGCTGAAATGGCTGTCGGGTAACCGGGCAATCAGCTGTTCTGCGCCACCCACTTCATTGATGCCGATCAGCAGGGTGATGGGCATGAAGATGGCCAGCATCAGAAACTGGACCACATCGGTCTGTATGACCGCCCACATGCCGCCAATGGTGGAGTAAAGCAGCACCACGCCCATGCCGATCAGAATGCCGGTGGTAATATCGATGCCGATAATGGCATTGAATACGGTTCCGACCGCCAGTGCCTGGGCACCCAGGATCCCGATACAGAATATCAGTGAAAAGATACCGGTAATCAGCCGGGCATAACGACCGAACTGTTGTTCCATGATATCGCCCACCGTATGGGCACCGATATACCGCTTCAGTTTGGGAGCAATGAATATCCCCGTTAATACGGTAGCTATCGGAAAGGCGCTGGCCGCGAACATGAAGGCGTAGCCGTGATCAAATGCCTGCCCGGCCCGGCCCATGGAGGCACCACCGCCGAGGAAGGAGGCGGCCAGGGTAGCAAACAGAATGGGCCAGGTTATCTTGTTGCCGGCAACGGCAAAGTCGGCGCTGGAGTTTACCTTTTTGACACTTCGATAACCTATGTATCCCAGCAATATAAAGTAGGCCAGCAGGCCCATCACATCCAAGTAGTGCATAACACTCTCCTACGTCCATTTTTGTTGTGAGAATGTATTCATTATGTTAATCCTCTAGGTATAAGATCAAATAATACTTTTTGATGGATGTATAAGAGAAATCTTTACCCTGTTGGTTAACATCATACGCTGCTCGAGGTCGTTCATGATCCCCAAGATAAATGCAAAACAACTTTACATATTTCAAGAGGTTATGCGTGGAGGTAGTATCAGCAAGGCGGCGCGGCGCCTGGGGTTGACGCAACCGGCGGTCAGTTCGGCCATTGCCAACCTTGAGAGTGATATGGGCTTTATGTTGTTCAAGCGGAACCACTACGGTACCGAGATGACCATCGAGGCCAAGACCTTTTCCGAAGGGGTGGAGCGAGCACTGAAGGCGCTGAGTAATCTGGAGGAACTGGCCGAAAACCTGAAGAATGGCAGGGTCGGAAAGTTGCAGATAGGCTGCATGCCGGGACTGGCAACCCTGGCACCCAGGATTGTTGCCGGCTTTATGCGTAACAATCCAGACGTGAAGCTGTCTTTGCAGACATTCCCATCCCGGAAGGTAGAAGAATGGGTTGCCGGCGGCCATTTCGACCTTGGAATAGTGGAAAAACCACAAGCAAAAAATGAGCTGGAGATTTTTCCCTATAGTTTCCGGATGTTTTGTGCGTTGCCACCAGGCTCACCGCTGGCCGTCAAGCAGGAAATCACCATCGAAGATCTGGAGGACAGGCCGATTATCACCCTGGGTGATGCGCATCAGAGCACCATGCAGTTGCGCAGCCTGGCTTACAAACACAACTGTTCTCTCAATGTGGTCGCAGAAACGCAGTTGTTCCCCTCGGCGATGGCCCTGGTCAATGAGGGGGTCGGCTATGCGCTGATCGATCCGGTCACTGCGATGGAATATGGAAAAAGAAATGACAATACAGTGGTGTTACGACCCTTTACGCCGAAAGTCGAGTTCGAGGTGGCTATCATTCTGCCGAAATTTCATTTGGTCTCTCGGCTTTGCCATCAGTTTCAGACCGCTTTGAAAGCGGAATTTGATCAGATGGCAACGTCTTTCTCAACAGAGACATTCGAACGATAAGCTCTTCCTTCGTTAATGCTAGAGGCCCGTGCTTGAGGTAGTCGAGCAACATGCGGGAGGCCGGGGTCAGGGTGTTGGTGTCATAACATAAACCGATGGCCAGTTGGGTATTCTGGGCTCCGGCACCCTGCTGGCGGTGATGATAGGGCCGGTGTTTATCTCGTCCTTCTTGCCGGGGAATGCCTGGCGTCCAGCGTCATCTATGTGGCGGTCAGCAAGCTGACCCAGGGGGCCACCTCTGCGGTGATGGCCCGCGCCAGCTGAATCGTATCTTGTCATTGAGCCAAAGCCCGGATCTTCCGGGCTTTGGCTCAATGACAAGCTGTCAGCGTCTTGTTCGTTTTGTTGATGAAAAACAATTTCTTTGGATACCGTTCGGTTGACTCCGGCAGGCAAAAAATCGTGAAGAAAAGAAACAAAAAGAGGATCTGTTTGAGGACTTTTTCTGGTGGGTTCACAAAACCGTAATATCTATATGGATATTATCCATAAGTAGTATATGGATATAGGTGATGTCGGCGAAGACACAAAAAGCGATACACCAACCAGACGACAGGGATGTAAAGCGGTCATTCACAAGGAAGATGTAATGAGAAATAACCAGCCCGTGAGCGGGCGTAACATCGAATTGCCGGAGGGAGTCAATATTCTCTCTACCACCACCCCAGACAGTCATATCACCTATATCAACCAGTCCTTCATCGATATCTGTGGCTTCGAGCGCGAAGAACTGCTCAATCAGCCGCACAACATCATTCGTCATCCGGATATGCCGGCCACGGCGTTCAAGCACATGTGGGCCACGCTCAAAACCGGACAGTCCTGGATGGGACTGGTCAAGAACCGCTGCAAGAACGGCGATCATTACTGGGTGAATGCCTACGTCACGCCCATTCAACGGGACGGACAGATAGTGGAATTCCAGTCGGTACGCACTCGCGCCGAGCCGGCGAAGGTGCAGGCCGCGGAGCGGCTCTATGAAAAGCTTCGCGCCGGCAAGGTACAGGCTGCCTCGCGACCGGGGCTGAGCCACTGGCTGGCGCTGGCCAATGTCGGTCTGCTCGCCGTGGTGCTACTGGCTCTGGCGGCGATATCCGGGGTGGCCTGGACTCATGCCCTGGCGATGGCACTGGTGGGCGGCACGGCATCAGTACTGCTGAACATGGCGTTATTACGGCCCTTGCGTCGGTTGGCCGGCCGGGCCAAACGTTATGCCGACAATCCGCTGAGTCAGCAGGCCTATACCGGTCGTCGTGATGAGCTCGGCCAGATCGATTTTGCCCTGCAAATGGCCCAGGCCGAAGCTGGTGCCGTGCTGGGGCGCTTGTCGGATGCGGCCGAGCGCCTGGGAGGCCATACCCGTCATCTGCAGGATGAACTGACCAGCAGCGATGGCCTGACGCGGCGTCAACAGTCCGATACCGAGCAGATTGCCACCGCCATCAACGAAATGGTGAACAGCATTCAGAATGTAGCCGGCAGCGCTCAGCAGGCGGCGAAGGCCGCCGAGCAGGCAAACGCGGATACCGACAGCGGGCGACAACTGGTGGCACAAACCAGTGCTTCCATTCATGCGCTGGAGCAGGAAATCGAGCGGGCGGCCGAGGTCATTCATCAGCTGGAGGATCATGGTCGCGAGATTTCGGTGGTGCTGGATGTGATCCGCGATATCGCCGATCAAACCAATCTGCTGGCGCTGAATGCGGCCATTGAGGCGGCTCGGGCCGGTGAGCAGGGCCGTGGTTTTGCGGTGGTGGCCGACGAGGTGCGCAACCTGGCCGGGCGGACCCAGCAGTCTACCGCCAATATCCAGCAAATGATCTCGGTGCTGCAGCAAGGCACATTCAATGCCGTGGCCGCCATGGCCAGCAGCCGGGAGCAGGCGCAGGGTAGTGTGGAACACGCCCAGCAGGCAGCCGGCGCGCTGGAGGGAATTGGTCGGCGGGTGAAAGACATCACCGAAATGAACCTGCAGATTGCCGCGGCGGCCGAGCAGCAACGGGATGTCAGCGAAGAAATCAACCGCAGCATCAGCAGTATTCGAGTCGCCGCCGACAGTCATGTGGACAGCGGGCGTAACAACCGCGAGAGCTGTGGTGAAGTAGTGAAACTGACCGGCGGCCTGAGCGAGCTGTTCCGCCAGTTCTGGGCTCAGCGGCTGAGTGCCTGAGCGAGGACTTAATCCTCGGGCTCAGAGTGCGTTGAGCCCGTGTTTGAGGTAGTCGAGCAACATGCGCGAGGCCGGGGTCAGGGTGTTGGCGTCATAGCAGAAGCCGATGGACAGATTGCCGAGAGTAGGGCAGGGGGCGAAGCTCGCCGAGGCTTCCAGTCCCTCGGGTACCGTGCTTCTGGACAAGGCGCTGATGCCCAGCCCGGCCTTGATGGCGGCATGGATCCCCAGCAGGCTGGAGGTGCTGTAAACGATGCGCCAGGGCTGGTTGGCCTGGGTCAGGGCATGGATGATCGACTTGCGATACAGGCAGCCCTTGGGATAGAGGATCAGGGGCAAGGGCGCCTCCGGCTCCAGCATCAGGTTGCTGCTGCGCACCCATACCAGCGGCTCTATGATGTAATCGGTCAGCCTCTGCTGGGGCAGGCCGCTCTCTTCTATCGCCATCACCAGATCATACTCGCCCTTGCCGTAGTCATGCAGCAGGTTGGCGCTGATGTCGCTGCTCACGTCCAGGGTCACATTGGGATAAGCCTGAGAAAAACGGCCGATGGTGGTGGCCAGAAACGAGACTTCGAAGTCGTTGGGAATGCCCAGGCGCACCGAGCCGCTGACCTTGGGTGAGCTCAGGCGCGATACCACCGCATCGTTCAAGTCCAGCATTTTCTGGGCATAACCCAGCAGTAGCAGGCCTTCTTCCGTCAGCTGCAGGCCGCTGGCGCGATGAAACAAGCGAATATCGAGCAGCTCTTCCAGCCGCTTTACCTGCAGGCTGATGGCGGGCTGTGAGCGGCCCAGTCGCTCGCCGGCCGGGGTAAAGCCGCCGAGCTGATTGATGGTGACGAAGGTGCGTAGCAGATCCGTGGGCAGGTTCTTCATACTGAAGCGGCATCATTTTATAAATCAATGGTCACATTATTAACATTAAATTAATAAATGAAAGCCCCCCACTGAAGAAAAATAGATGAAGGTGGTCAACCACGGCTGGCATATGCAGTAGTTAATACGTGAGGGGTGAAGGCTTAAAAAAAGGCCGGGGCGCTTGTGCGCCCCGGCCTTTTTTACCGCAACCGCTTGAACGATGGGGATTAGTCGTTGCTGGTCGGCTTCTTGCGCTTCAGCGGCGCCATGCCGTCATTGGAGCCCAGGCCGGTGCCGGTCGGCAGTCGATCACTGCGATCTTTTTGCGCCTTGACCGGCTTCTTGGCCGGCTTGTAGGCATTGGGGCCGCCTTTGCCCTTGTAGCCGTTGCCGCGGGCCGCAGGCTTGTCAGCCCCCTTGGGGCCGGACTTTTTGGCGGCCGGTTTCACGCCCTTGAACTTGCCTTCCAGCCCTTCAATGGTCACGAAGGCGATATCCTGCTGCAGGAAGCGCTCGACCCGTTTGAAGGCGTCCCAGTCTTTGGGGCCCACCAGTGATACGGCGGTGCCCTTGGCACCGGCACGACCGGTACGACCGATGCGATGCACGTATTCTTCCGCCTGCTTGGGCATGTCGAAGTTCACCACCAGCGACACCTGCAACAAGTCCAGCCCGCGGGAGGCCACGTCGGTGGTGATCAGCACCTTCTGCTGGCCACGGCTGAAGCTGTCCATGATGCGGTTACGCTCGGCCTGACTCATGTCACCACTGAGGGCGGCGGTGGTCAGCCCCTGCTCGTGTAACAGGGCCGCCAGCCGCTCGGTATCGGGGCGGGTGGCGGTAAAGATAATCGCCTGCTGATAGCTTTCGGTGGTCAGAATATGCTGCAACAGCGCCTGTTTGTGATCCAGGTGATCACACAGATAAAAGCGCTTCTCGATATCCAGGTGCTCGGCGTTGGCGGCGCCCACGGCGACTCGCTTGGGCGACTTGAGCAGCTTGTCGGCCATTTCGTTGACTTCGGCGTGCTCCAGGGTGGCCGAGAACATCAGCGTCTGGCGACGGCGGTGATCGGCGGCCTCGTTGATCTGGTTCAGCTCCTTGGCGAAGCCCAGATCCAGCATGCGGTCGGCCTCGTCCATGATCAACAGTTCCAGGCCGCTCAGCATCAGCGAGCGGGCATCCAGATGGTTGGCCAGCCGACCCGGAGTGGCCACCACCACATGAGGCTCTTTACGCAGTGCCTTGATCTGCTCGTTGAAGTTTTCGCCGCCCAGCACCAGGGCGATGTTGATGGAGCTGCCGCTGGTGAGCGAGCGCAGTTGTACATACACCTGCTTGGCGAGCTCCCGGGTGGGGGCCAGGATCAGCGCCCGCGGATCCCGCTTGCTCAACGCCTTGGTCTTCATCAGCCGGTGCAGGGCCGGCAGCAGGAAGGCCAGGGTCTTGCCCGAGCCGGTTTTGGAGGACGCGATCAGGTCATGGCCGCTCAATATGACCGGAATGGCCCTGTCCTGAATCTCGCTGGGCGCGGTGAAGCCCATGTGATCCAATGCGGTTAATAGACGGGAATCCAGTCCAAGATCTTTAAACGGTTCGGGTTTTTGCGCCAACGTGCTGCTCCGGTGTGTCATGTGTCAACTCAGAATGGATAGCGTGAGAGTCGACAGAGAAAGTAAGGAAGGAAAAAACAACGGCCATTGTATAAGAATTTTGGCCGGATGTAATGATCCGGCGCCGTCGGCTGTGCGGTGCCGGTGGGGAACAAGCGTTTGCAAATGACAATGGTTAGCAATACTATTAGCGTCCCTTTGTTTTCTATTCTCGAGACTGCTCATGTTCAGAACGTGCCTGTTGCTGCTTTGTGCCTGTTTTACCACGCTGCCGGCACTGGCGGCCGAGCACCAGGTCACCGACCTGCTGGACCGCACCGTGACCCTGCCCGACCAGGTAGACCGGATCATTCTTTCCGAAGCCCGCCTGATGTACATACTGATGCCGCTGCAAAAGGACGACCCCTTTGCCCATGTGGTAGCCTGGGCGGACGACATGGAGCGGGCCGATCCCGACACCTATATCAAGCTGGCCGAGACCTTTCCCGACACCGTCAACACGCTGCCGCGCTTTGGTCATCCCGGCAAGGTGACCTTCGAGGTTGAAAAGGCCCTGACGCTGGATGCCCAGCTGGTGGTGGTCAATCAGGCCTACTTCCAGCTGTGGCAGGAAAACGGCACCCTGGACAAGCTGGAAAAGGCGGGCATTGCCGCCCTGTTCGTGGATTTTCGCGACGCGCCGACCGAGAACACCTTGCCCAGCATCCGCATTCTGGGTGAAGTGCTGCACAGGGAAAAAGAAGCCGAGGCGGTGAATACTTTCATTGCCAACAAAATGGCCCGGATGGCCGAGCGCATGAAAGGGCTGAAGGAAGAAGAGCGGCCGCTGGTGCTGATGGAGCGCGCCTCCGGCATGGGCGACTGCTGCCGGGTATTTGGCCCCAACAACTTCGGTCATTACGTGGAGCTGGCCGGTGGCACCAACTGGGGTAGCGACAAGACCCAGGCCCTGTCGCTGGACATCAACCCGGAAGCCCTGGTCACCGAGCCCTTCGACCTGATCATCGGCACCGGCGCCAACTGGCAGCAGGCCTATCCCGAGGCCAACAGCCTCAACCTGGGTTACCAGGGTGAAGACGAGGATTTGCAGCGTGGATTCCAGGCATTGAGTCAGCGCGCCGGCTGGCAGGCTATCGACGCCGTTGCCAACAAGGAGTTTTACGGTATCTGGCACCAGTTCTACAACAGCCCCACCTATTTCGCCGCCATCGAGGTCATGGCCCAGTGGATGCATCCCGAGCGCATGCAGGGCATCGATGCCGAAGCGGATTTTCGCGAGTTTCACCAGCGCTTCATGCCGTTCCCCTATGAAGGTCGCTTCTGGGTGAAGATGCAATGAGCACCGACGCCATCACGGCCCGTCAGGAAGACCGGCATCACTATCAGTATCACTATCGTCAACACCAGGGACGGCGCCAGCAGTGGGTGGCCATCGGTGCCATGCTGCTGCTGGGGATCTTTCTGCTGGACATGACCCTGGGCCCGGGAAAACTGGGTCTGGTACAGGTAGTCTACACCCTGATGAGTCCGGATGGCGCCGATATGAAATCCCGCTTCATCATCTGGGATATTCGCCTGCCGGTGGCGCTGATGGCGGTATTGGTGGGCGCGGCACTGGGCGGGGCCGGTGCCCTGATGCAGACCATTCTCAACAACCCGCTGGCCGAACCCTTTACCCTGGGCATTTCTCATGCCGCCGCCTTTGGTGCGGCGCTGGCCATCGCCTTCGGCGCGCCGCTGCTGCCCTGGGAGTGGGCCCAGGGCTACATGATCACCCTGAACGCCTTCGTGTTCGCCTGCCTGAGCGCCGGGGTCATCTTTCTGGTCAGCCGCATGCGCGGCTCGACCCAGGAGACCATGATCCTCACCGGCATCGCCATCCTGTTCGTGTTTTCTGCCCTCAACGCCATGCTGCAGTTTGCGGCCAGCGCCGAGACCCTGCAGCAAATCGTGTTCTGGGCCATGGGCTCCCTTGGCCGGGCCACCTGGCCCAAGGTGGGGGTGACGGCGGCGCTGCTGTTGCTGGCCTGCGTGTTGCTGTCACGAAGCGCCTGGCGCCTCACCGCCCTGCGCATGGGCGACGAGGCGGCCGAGGCCATGGGGGTGAACGTGAATCGCATTCGGCTGCTGGTGTTGTTGCTGTCCTCCTTGCTGGCGGCGGTAGCGGTGGCCTTCGTCGGTATCATCGGTTTTGTCGGCCTGGTGGGGCCGCACATGGCGCGCATGCTGCTGGGGGAAGATCAGCGCTTCTTTCTGCCCGGATCCATGCTGTTCGGCGCCATTCTGCTGACCATTGCCGAAATTCTGTCCAAGAGCATCATCCCCGGCGTGCTGTTGCCCATCGGTATCACCACTTCGCTTATCGGGGTACCTTTCTTCGTGTTTTTGCTGGTGGTAGTACGTAGAAGGAGCGGTCTATGAGCCTGACCCTGGAACACCTGAGCCTGGGCTATCGTCAGGGGTTGATCGTGGACGATTTGAGCCTGACCGCCGAGGCCGGCCGCCTGAGTGTGCTGCTGGGGCCCAACGGCACCGGCAAGTCGACTCTGCTCAAGGGCATTGCCGGTCTGCTCGATCCGGAGCAGGGCAGGGTAGTGCTGGACGGCCGGGATCTGGCCGACCTGAGTCGCGCCCGCCGGGCCGGGCAGGTGGTGTACCTGCCCCAGAGCACGCCGGTGGGGGTGCGGATCACGGTATTTGAAGCCATATTGATGGCGCTGAAGGTGCACGGCAAGGTGCGGGTGACCGAGGCGGATCTGGCACTGGTGCGTGGCGTGCTGGACGAGCTGGAGATTGCGCATCTTTCGCCCCGCTATCTGGAGCAGCTGTCCGGTGGCCAGCGCCAGATGGTGGCCATTGCCCAGGCGTTGATCCGCCGGCCCAGAGTATTGTTGCTGGACGAGCCCACCAGCGCGCTGGACCTGTACCATTCGCTGCACATCATGGCGGTATTACGCCGTTTGACTCAATCGCAGAACATGGTGACCCTGGTGGCCATTCACGATCTGAATCTGGCGGCCCGCTGCGCCGACGACGTGCTGGCGGTGAAGGACGGCACGTTGCAGGCCTTCGGCCCCTTGCACCAGTGCCTGCAAGCCGAGCTGATCCAGACCCTGTACGGAGTAGAAGCCGACATTCTGCCCGGCCCGGATCACAGCCTGCTGATCTACCCCCGATTGGCGGGCTGAACTGTGCAAACGTCGGACAAAGGGCCAGCTCCGCCGACTCGCTGTAGACCCTTCCATGGGCGCTCTCTGTTTCATCCCTGAAACAGAAGGTCGGCGGAGCAGATCCCTTCATCCGTCCCTGTGCTGCGGCGCCGCCTGTGGGAGCTCCCTGCAGACAACTCGGTGCTAAGGAGAGGCAACAGAGATTGACTCCCACGACCGTGAAATGCCAGGGACGGCATTTGCCGAGCGTCCCATGGATGGGCCTGAAGCGTGTCGGTGGAGGTAACCCTGCTGTTGCTTCGCCTTGCGGACGCTACCGACGAGTGATCAGGCGTCAGCGGCCAAACCTCACCTTAGCTGACTGTCCTTACTGCCACGCCGGTTGACGCCGTCGACCGCCGTGCGCTGCTTTTCCTGCTCGGCCTGACACCCGATGCACAGCCGTACGCCCGGCACCGCCTTGCGCCGCGCTTGGGGAATGGAAGCGTCACATTCCTCGCAGTGGCTCAGACTCTCGCCGGCACCCAGCCGGCTGCGGGCATCCTGTACCGCGTCTTCCACACTGGCGTCTATCTGATCCTGCACGGCGCCGTCTCGTGACCATCCTCCTGCCATGGTGTTCTCCTGAAGAATACGTTTTTTAGCCATGATACTTCACTTGTCATAAACCCGGGCACGGGGAAAGTCAATCAGGAATGATGGCTGGTTAATTAGGTTTCAAATGAAGACTTTGTTAGCATAAATGACTGTAAAATGTTGCACAATTGATATTTATCGATTGTCTGACTTGTCAAGTTCGGTTGATCTGCATCAATCATCAATGAACTTTAGTGCTTGGACGGAGATTAGCCAATGACGTTCGATTAATGGCGGTGTTATTTTCCTCCCGCAACCCAAAGCGACCAAGACCGGGCTGGCTTGAGTCCGTACACAAGTCGTCGCACAGGAGGACATCAGAATGCACATGTCTAAGATCAAGCGCCGTGATTTTATCAAGGGACTGGGCCTGACCGGCGCCGGACTCGTGATAAGCAGCAAAAGCTGGGCGCTCAACCGCCTGGAGCCCATTTCCAACACCCTCGCTACCGAGTATCCCTACCGCAGCTGGGAAGACTTGTACCGCAAGGAGTGGGACTGGGATTATATCGGCCACGCCGCCCACTGCATCAACTGCATGGGCAACTGCGCCTGGAATGTTTACGTCAAGGATGGTCTGGTGGTGCGCGAAGAGCAGATCGCCAAGTATCCCCAGGTCAACCCCAAGGTGCCCGACGCCAACCCCCGGGGTTGCCAGAAGGGCGCCATTCACTCCACCGCCATGTACGAAGCCGACCGGCTGCGCTACCCGCTCAAGCGGGCCGGCGAGCGGGGCGAAGGCAAGTGGCAGCGTATTTCCTGGGATCAGGCCACCGAAGAAATTGCCGACAAGATCATCGACATTTTCGTTAAACACGGTCCCGGCAAGCTCAAGACCCATCAGGGCTCGGGCAACCAGACCATGGTGCGCCACTCCGGTCCCAACCGCTTTGCGTCTCTGGTAGGGGGCATTCAGCTCGACGGCTTCACCGTGGTGGGCGATCTCAATACCGGTGCCCATCTGACCTACGGCAACCCGCTGGAGAGTTTTACCTCCGATGCCTGGTTTGATGCCGACTACATTCTGATGGGCATGATTAACCCCAACGCCACCCGTATTCCCGATGCCCACTACATCTGGGAGGCCAAGTACAACGGCGCCCGCATTACCAGCACGGCCCCGGATCACAACCCCAGCGCCATTCATACCGACTTGTGGATGCCCATCAATCAGGGCTCGGATCCGTTTCTCGCCATGTCGTTTGTCAACGTCATCATCGAGGAAAAGCTGTTCAAACCCGAGTTCATGAAGGAGCAGACCGATCTGCCGATGCTGGTACGTATCGACAACGGCAAGCTGCTGCGCGAGGCGGATCTGGTGGAGGGCGGCTCCATCGAGGTGTTCTACCACTGGGATCTGACCACCCAACAGGCGGTCAAGGCCAAGGGCTCCATGGGCAGTGACGACAAGACCCTCAAGCTCGGCAACGTCGACCCGGCCATCGAGGGCGAGTTCGAGGTCGATGGCATCAAGGTTACTACCGTATTCGAGCAGGTGAAGCAGGAAGCCGCCAAGTACCGCCCGGAAGACACCTTCAAGCTGACCAATATTCACCCGGACGTGGTGCGTCAGGAAGCCCGCTATCTGGCGAAAGCCCGCAAGGCCATCGTCATGCTGGGCTACATTACCTCCGGCTACTCCAACTGTATTCATATCGGCCGGGCCTACGGGCTGGCGCTGTCGCTGACCGGCCACTGTGGTCGTACCGGCGGCCTGGATACCTCCTGGGTGGTGTGGAATCACCCGAAATGGGCCGAGCTGGCCGAAGTTGGTGACAAGAAACCCCGCTACGAGCCGGGTGGTCTGGGCGAGTTTCTGCGTGGCGGCATGATGGAAGGCGCCCGCGAGCACTTCAACAACAAGAAGCTCAAGGAACGGGTCGGCTTCGATCTCGACGATCTGGACGCCATGATCAAGGAGTCCATCGACGAGGGCTGGATGCCGTATCACGGCGAGATCAAGGGCATGATCTCGGTGGCCGACAATACCTTCCGCCGCAACAAGTTTGCCAACCGCTATCGCGATGAACACCTGCGCCAGGCCAGCGAGCTGTATGTGAATGTCAACGTGCGCATGGACTCCACCGCCGAGTGGGCCGACTATGTGCTGCCGGCGGCGGGCCATTACGAGGCCTGGGATCTGCGTACCCAGGGCTATCACCGGTTTTGTAACGTCTTTACCCGCTCGGTACGACCGGTGGGCGAGTCCAAGCCCGACTGGGATATCATGGCGCTGCTCACTCAAAAGATTCAGGAGCGCGCCATCGCCCGGGGCATAGGTCCCATTCCGGATGGCGATGTCACCCGGGATCTGCACACCATTCACGACGACTTCACCCGCAACGGCGCCCTCAGTACCGACCTCGACGTGTTCACCTATATCGTGGAGAACTCGCCGGAATTTGGCGGTGTCAGCGTGAAAGAGGCGGTGGAGCGCGGCTTTATCGTGATGAACGAACACGCGGGTACCAACCAGCCGCTCAAGCCGGATGAACCCTACAACCCGTTCACCGCCCAGACCGACGGCAAAAAGCCCTACGACACCTTGACCGGGCGCATCACCTTTTATTGTGATCACCCGCGCTTTATGAAACTGGGGGCCACCGTGCCCACGGCGCGGCTCTATGCCGGCCCCGAGACCTCGAACTACCCGCTGCACTTCTATTCACCCCATGCCCGCTGGGGGGTGCACTCCAACTGGCGCAGCAACAAATACCTGCTGCGGCTGCAACGGGGCGAGCCCAATATCTACATCAACCCGGGGCTGGCGGCCGAGCGGGGCATCAAGGACGGCGATCGGGTGCGGCTGTTCAACAGCACCGGCGACTTCTTCGCCCAGGCCAAGTTCTATCCCAGCATTCCGACGCACTCCATCATGATGGAGCACGGCTGGGAGCCCCATCAGTACATTCACAGAAAGCCGATGAACAACGCCATGGCCACCTTTCTGCAGCCGCTGGAGCTGGTGGGAGGCTGGGGCCACCTGGGCTTTAAATACTGCATGTGGAACGCCAACCAGCTGTTGCACGAATCCAGCTTCGATATCGAGCTGGCCAGGGCGGAAGACATCGCCGATCCGCGGACCCTTTAACAGGAGACACTCATGGCTGTAAAAAGACAACTCAGCATGGTGCTGGATCTGAACAAATGTATCGGCTGCCAGACCTGCACTTCGGCCTGCAAGCTGATGTGGACCAACCGCAACGGTCGCGAATTCATGTACTGGAACAACGTGGAGTCCCAGCCCGGGCTGGGCTACCCCCGCGATTACCAGAACATGGGCGGCGGTTTCGATAAAGACGGTGCCCTGCGCCTGGGTCGCCAGCCCAGCCAGGAAGACTACGGTATTCCCTGGGAATACAACTATGAAGAAGCGCTGATGACCGGTACCGACCCCTGGCTGCGCCCCAACGTCAAACCCACCTGGGGCGCCAACTGGGACGAAGACAGAGGCGAGGGGGACTACCCCAACAGCTACTACTTCTACCTGCCCAGGCTGTGTAACCACTGCGCCAACCCGGGCTGCCTGGCGGCCTGTACCCGCAATGCCATCTACAAGCGCCAGGAAGACGGCATCGTGCTGGTGGATCAGGAGCGCTGCCGGGGCTATCGTTACTGCGTTAACGCCTGTCCCTACAAGAAAATCTACTTCAACGAGCAGATTTCCAAGTCCGAGAAGTGCATCTTCTGTTATCCGCGCATCGAAAAGGGTCTGGCCAACGCCTGTGCCCGCCAGTGCGTGGGTCGCATTCGCTGGGTGGGCTACCGGGACGACAAGGACGGGCCCATTCACAAGCTGGTGGAGCAATTCAAGGTGGCGCTGCCGCTGCACGCCGAGTGGGGCACCCAGCCCAATGTGTTCTATGTGCCGCCGTTGTCGTCACCCAAATACGCCTCCGATGGCCGCACGCTCGAAGAGCCGCGCATACCGCTGGACTACCTGGAAAGCCTGTTCGGCCCTCGGGTGGGCGAGGTGCTGGACACGCTCAAGACCGAGCGCCAGGCCAAGGCCGAAGGACGCGAAAGCGCCCTGATGGACCTGCTGATCGGCTATAAGCATGCCGACATGTTCAAGCTGAGCTGAGGGAGAGGTTATTGATGCACACCCAATCCGTTACCACAGAACAGGTATTGGCCCGGGGCAGCGTCTTTCGGCTGGCCGCGGCCATGCTGGATTACCCGCTGGCCGAAACCTGGCAGGCCCTGCAGGAGGGCCGCATGGCACAAGCGCTGAGCCAGGCCATGGCGGTACAGGGCGAGGCCGCCTGGCCCGCCTTGCCGGCAAGCAGTGATCTGAAGGCGCTGGAGGTGGGTTACATGGCCACCTTTGTACAGGGGCGGCGCGGCCGGCCCCAGGTGCCCCTGGTGGCCAGCGCCTACGAAGAGTTGCTGGCCGGCGACACGCCGGGCCGCTACCTGCTCAATGTGCAGGCCTTTTACCGGCATTTCGGGCTCAAGGCCGCCACCGAGGACGAAGGTCATGTCGACGAGCCGGATCACCTGGTGACCATGCTCGAGTTCTGCGCCCTGCTGTGCCACCTGGAGCAGCAGGAACTGGAGAGCGGGCGGGACGCCGGTTCGCCCCGGCGGGCGCTGCGGGACTTTCTGACCCGCTACCTGGTGCCGATGGCCACCAGCCTGCGTGAGCGTTTTAACCGGGAAGCCGATCAGGGGCTGGATGCCAACCTGGCCTGCCTGGTGCAGCGTTTGCCCGACTGGGCCGACCGGCAACGGGAGATACTGGAACATCAGGTTGGCCCCTGTCCGCAGGCGGGTCAGCGCGCCGCGGCCGGCGACGCCGAAGGCATGTGGGATTAATGAGGAACATATCATGAAAGCGATTACGTCCATTTACCGGGCCATGCTGCTGGGGCTGGCCATGACCAGCGCCGCTGCCCTGGCCTATCACAGCGAAATGAACCCCAATGTCATCGAGGTGCAGCCGGGGGACACCGTCAAGGTGGGGCGCATTCCCGGCACCATCTATTTGCGCAGCCAGAACGACCCGGACGATCTGATCTGGGACCGGCTGCCCATGTACCGTGTTGGCCTGTATGCGGCGCCGCCGGTGCATCAGTCAGTCAACCTGCGTTTCGAGCCGGAGCAGGCTTTTGAGGCCAAGCACATGTATTTTCAGGTGGCCCGCTCCGACGAGCGTTTTTACCTGCGACTACGCTGGAAGGATGGCACCGAAGACAGGGCCACCACCGTGGATGATTTTCGTGACGGCGTGGCGGTACAGTTTGCGCTCGAGGGGGCCGACACCTCCTACATGATGGGCTCGGGGCCGGACAAGCCGGTCAATATCTGGTACTGGCGTTCCGACCGGGAACAGATAGAAGACCTGGCCGCCGGCGGTTACGGCAGCACCACGCGTTTGCCGGAGCAGGCCATCGACGGTGCCGGCGCCTGGGTGGCCGAGGAAATTCAACAGGATAGCGAATGGCACGTGGTGATGTCCCGGCCGCTGAAGGTCAAGGGCGAACACCAGGTCGATCTGGAGCGTAAGCAGATTCCCATGGTGTTTGCGGTCTGGGAGGGCCACCACAATCAGCGCGACGGTGACAAGCGGGTGACACCCAACTGGATCCTGCTGGACAACAGTTACTGATACTCAAGGGGAGGAGTTCATCATGACGGTACATCAATTCAACACCGGCCGGGACGACGAGCTGGCCGTGCGGCCCGCCGACTGCGGCCTGGGCCACGCCTGCCAGTTCTGTCCCAAAGAGCCGGAGTGCACCCTGGACAAGCCCCATCACGAAAAGCGGTTGCTGGAGCTGCGCCTCGCTCAAATTGGCCAGATCATTCTGGTGATGGCCAACAAGGGCGGGGTGGGCAAAAGCACCGTCTCGGCCAACCTGGCTGCCGGCCTGGCCGCCCGCGGCTTTCGGGTGGGGGTGGCCGATGCGGATATTCACGGTCCCAACCAGAGCCGCTTTTTCAATCAGGTGGGCCAGCGGGTACGGGTAAGCGAGCGGGGGCTCGATACCCTGTCCTGTTTTGGCGACCGCTTGCCGCACCCGGTGCAGGTGGGCTCGCTCGCCTTCATGATGGAGCGCGATGACACTCCCATCGTCTGGCGCGATGCCTACAAGCACGACTTCATGCATCATCTGATCGGCAGCTTTGACTGGGGGCCGCTGGATTTTCTGGTGGTCGACATGCCGCCGGGCACCGGCAACGAGCTGATCACTTTGAGCGACTTGCTGGAGCAGCAGGCGGTGGCGGCGGTGATTGCCACCACCCCTCAGCAGGTGGCGCTGATGGACAGCCTCAAGGCCATTCGTTTCTGCCAGGAGCGGGGCCTGCCGCTGCTTGGGGTGGTGGAGAACATGGCCGGGGTGACCTGCCCGCACTGCGGCGGCGAGTTTCAGCTGTTCCCCAGAGCCCACCTGGCCGAGGCGCTGGCGGAGCATCGAGTGGCGTCGCTGGCCAGCATTCCGCTGTCGCCGCTGCTGGCCATGGCCTCCGACTCGGGGGCGCCGGTCACCATGGATCAGCCCGAGAGCCCCGAGGCCCGGGCGTTTGCTCCTGTGGTGGATGCCTGCATCGAACACGCCCGGCAGGAAAGCCGGCAGGCCGCGAGCGAAGAGTTACAGGCACTGGTAACAGCAAACGCCGAGGAGCTGGAAGCGCTGCTCAGCGATGTGCCCGAGGAAGACAGGGCCCAGGCTCGGCGTGACCTTGAAGCCCTGCTTGCCGGCGAGCACGACCGGCTGAATCCTGAACGCAACGACGACCGCTAATCATGCACACGAGGAGAGCGCCATGAGCTCAGCACACAATCCTTCCCGCCGTCACTTCTTTCGCCAGCTGGCCAGCCGGGTAGAAGAGGCCGCGCCGGTGGCCATGCCCTGGCGACCGGTGCCGGAAGCCCATGCCGGTGATGGCGACGTACTCTGGTCCGGCTGGGCCGGCGCGGGCGAGGTGTTCGTGGTCGGTGACGAGGGTCGCATACTGCACTTTGACGCCGACCGGCCGGGCTGGCACGAGCAGCCTACGCCGGTGCCGCTGCCCCTGCACGGCATCTGGGGTACCCAGGCCGACAGCCTGCACGCGGTGGGCTGGATGGGTTGCATTCTGCATTATGACGGCGAGCAGTGGCGGCACGTGCGGGGGGGCGTGGTCAACGACGACACCGGTCGCTACGCCCCCTGCGAGGAAAACACCCCCTTGTTTGCCATCGATGGCAATGTTCACGGTCAGGCCTGGGCGGTGGGCGACGAGGGGCGCATTCTGCACTTCGACGGCGAGGGCTGGCAGCCCGAGGCCTCGGGTACCCGCATCAACCTGCGGGCGGTGGCCTGTGCCCCAAACGGCCGGGTATACGCCGCGGGCGGCGAGGGCACCCTGCTGTGCCGCGAGCCAAACGGCGACTGGCAACCGATGGACTGCCCGCTAAGTACCGGTTTTCATGCGCTGCTGGTACTGAACGACGACGAACTGCTGCTGGCGGGCGGGCGCTACTTCGTGGATCAGGGCGGCTTTCGTGGCGAGCTGGTGCATTACCGCCACGGCGAATTTCACAACCTGGCCCACGAGTCGGGTCTGCCGAGATTGCGGGCGCTGCGCGCCTACAAGGACGGCGTGCTGCTGGTGGGTGACAAGGGCCATTTACTGTATCTGCATAACAACAAGGTGCACCGGCTGGCCTGTAACACCCATCACGATTTGATGGACATCGTTACCCTGGGCTCGGGCGAGGCGCTGGTGGTGGGCGATTTCGGCACCCTGATGACCGCCGCTCCCGATTTTGAACAGGCCCTGGCCGTTCCCCACAAAGAAGTGGCGGCGCAAAGCCGGTGGGAGGTCATGGCAAGTCCCACCCGGCGTCAGCTGTGGGGGCTGTGGCAGGCCCACGACGGCCGGATGTATGCCTGCGGCGACACCGGCACCGTGCTGCGCCTGGAAGAGGAGCGGTGGGTGTCCATGCCGGCCCCCGATGAACAACTGGCGGTGCACTGCCTGTGGAGCTGCGAGGGCAGCGGCCTGCTGGCCGGCGGTCAGGAAGGGCGCATTTACCGCTTCAACGGCGAGCAGTGGCAACTGCACTTCGATCTGCACCTGCACACCACCATACTGGCAATGTGGGGCACCGGGCCCGACTGCATCTACGCGGTGGGCGACGAGGGGCTGGTGCTGCATTACGACGGCCTGGGCTGGCAGCGGCTGGCCAGCGGCACCACCTCGGCGCTGTACGATCTCTGGGGCCTGGATGCCCGGCACCTGCTGGCGGTGGGCGACTTCGGGCTGGCGCTGCGCTACAACGGCGAGCAATGGAAGGATTTCAACACCGGCACCGAGCAGTTTATTTACAGCGTCTGGGGCCGGGGATTGAACGACATCTACGCGGTGGGCCTGTCGGGAACCGTGGTGCATTTCAACGGTCAGCGCTGGCATACCATGCCCACCCGACTGCAGCAGGACCTGCTGTCGATCTCCGGCAACCCGGCCGGCGAGGTATTTGCCGTGGGTGGGCAGGGCACTGTGCTGCGGCTGGGGCAGGGCCAGTGGCTGCGGGAAACCGCGCCCACCGAGGTCAGCCTGCGGGCGGTGTGTGCCACCCGGGACGGCACCGTGTATGCGGTGGGCGACCAGGGCTGCATTCTGCGGCGTAGTCCGAAGCCGGAGTAAAACGGTCACCATCACCTTGCAATCGAACTGAAAAACGGGCCCTTGAGGCCCGTTTTTTGTTTTAGGTGCTGCTTGTGTGCGATGAATGCAGGCTTCTGGCGAGCTGTGCACGAGAGCAAAATATTTTTGCTACCGCATCGCTACCCACGCCATAAACCAGATGTAAAAGCTCCAAATGAGTTTTAATTCAGCATAAAAACCGGTTTTAATTGGTATTTAAGATGTTTGTTTTATGGCGATTTTTATCGCTTTGATTGATCTGTATCAATCAGAAGTCAATTGTCCTGCTCGATATGGTCATTAAATGACCTATGTTTAATGGTGGTGTTACTTTTTGAGCAAAACCAAAAGCGAACCGTTCGAACAGGCTGGCAGCAGATGAACAGGCGGTCGCACAGGAGGGCATAACAATGCACATGTCTAAACTCAAGCGTCGCGACTTCCTCAAGGGGCTGGGGCTGACCAGTGCCGGCATCGTGTTTAGCCGTCAAAGCTGGGCGCTTAATCGTCTGGAGCCTATCTCCGACACCCTCGCCAGTGAATACCCCTACCGAAACTGGGAAGATCTGTATCGCAACGAGTGGGACTGGGATCATATCGGTCATGCCGCCCACTGCATCAACTGCATGGGTAACTGCGCCTGGAACGTCTATGTGAAAGACGGCCTGGTGATCCGTGAAGAGCAAATCGCCAAGTATCCCCAGGTCAACCCCAAGGTGCCCGACGCCAACCCCCGCGGCTGCCAGAAAGGGGCCATTCACTCCACCGCCATGTACGAAGCCGACCGGCTTCGCCATCCGCTCAAGCGGGCCGGCGAGCGGGGCGAGGGCAAATGGCAGCGTATTTCCTGGGATCAGGCCACCGA
Organism: Oceanisphaera sediminis; assembly: GCF_039539745.1. Lineage (NCBI taxonomy): Bacteria > Pseudomonadati > Pseudomonadota > Gammaproteobacteria > Aeromonadales > Aeromonadaceae > Oceanisphaera > Oceanisphaera sediminis. Next base: position 14,596 of record NZ_BAABDS010000005.1, on the reverse strand, counting down.
GGAAATCGCCGACAAAATCATCGATATATTTGAGAAATACGGCCCCGGCAAGCTCAAGACCCACCAGGGGTCGGGTAACCAGACCATGGTGCGCCAGTCCGGCCCCAACCGCTTTGCCTCGCTGGTGGGCGGCATTCAGCTAGACGGTTTTACCGTGGTGGGCGATCTGAACACCGGCGCCCACCTTGCCTACGGCAACCCGCTGGAAAGTTTCACCTCCGACGCCTGGTTTGATGCCGACTACATCATGCTCGGCATGATCAACCCCAACGCCACCCGTATTCCCGACGCTCACTATATCTGGGAAGCCAAATACAACGGCGCGCGCATTACCAGTACCGCCCCGGATTACAACCCCAGCTCCATTCACACCGACCTGTGGATGCCGATTCAGCAGGGTTCGGATCCCTTCCTCGCCCTGTCGTTTGTCAACGTGATTATCGAGGAAAAGCTGTTCAAGCCCGACTTCATGAAGGAGCAGACCGATCTGCCGATGCTGGTGCGCACCGACAACGGCAAGCTGCTGCGCGAAAGCGACCTGGTCGAGGGTGGCTCCGAGGAAGTGTTCTACCACTGGGATCTGAACACCCAGCAGGCGGTGAAGGCCAAGGGGTCGATGGGCAGTGACGACAAGGATCTGAAGCTGGGTGAGGTGGACCCGGCGCTGGAGGGCGAGTTTGACGTCAACGGCATCGAGGTCACTACCGTATTCGAGCAGGTGAAAAAGGAAGCGGCCAAATACCCACCGGAAAAGACCCAGCAGCAAACCGGGCTGCATCCGGACGTGGTGCGCCAGGAAGCCCGTCATCTGGCGGCGGCCAAAAAAGCCATCATCATGCTGGGCTACATCGTCTCCAGCTACTCCAACTGTCTCTATATCGGCTGGGGCTATGCCCTGGCCCTGGCGCTGACCGGCCACGGCGGGCGCACCGGCGGCCTCGACACCTCCTGGGTGGTGTGGAACCACCCGCGCTGGACCGAGCTTGCCACCTTTGATGGCAAAAAGTCGGCTCGCTACGAGCCGGGCGGCCTGGGTGAGGTGCTGCGGGGCGACATGATGGGCGGCATACGTAATCACTTCAACAACAAGAAGCTCAAGGAGCGGGTCGGCTTCGACATCGACGAGATGGAAGCCATGATGCAGGAGTCCATCGACGAGGGCTGGATGCCCTACTACGGTGAAATAAAGGGCATGATCTCGATAGCCGACAACACCTTTCGGCGCAACAAGCTGGCCGAGCATTACCGTGATGAACACCTGCGCCAGGCCAGCGAGCTGTATGTCAACGTCAACACGCGCATGGACTCCACCGCCGAGTGGGCCGACTACGTGCTGCCGGCGGCCAGTCACTACGAAGCCTGGGATTTGAGAACCCAGGGTTATCACCGTTTCTGTAATGTCTTTACCGAGTCGGTGCCCCCGGTGGGCGAGTCCAAGCCCGACTGGGACATCATGGCGCTGCTGACCCAAAAGATTCAGGAACGGGCCATCGCCCGGGGCATCGGTCCCATTCAGGACGGCGACGTCACGCGGGATCTGCACACCATTCACGACGACTACACCATGAACGGCAAGCTGAATACCGCACTGGATGCCTGCCGTTACATCGTGGACAACTCGCCGGAATTTGGTGGCGTCAGCCTGGAAGAGGCGGGCGAACGCGGCTTTATCGTGATGAACGAACAGGCGGGCCTGAACCAGCCGCTGAAGCCGGACCAACCCTATAACCCCTTTACCGCGCAAACCGATGACAAGAAACCCTATGAAACCCTGACCGGGCGGATCACCTTCTATTGTGATCACCCCCGGTTTGAGCAGCTCAAATCCACCGTGCCCACGGCGCGGCTCTATGCCGGCCCGGAGGCGTCCGACTATCCGCTGCATTTCTATTCGCCCCATACCCGCTGGGGGATTCACTCCAACTGGCGCAGCAACAAATATATGCTGCGGTTGCAGCGGGGCGAGCCCAATATCTACATCAACCCCAAGCTGGCGGCCGAGCGCGGCATCAAGGACGGCGATCGGGTCAAGCTGTTCAACGGTAACGGCGAGTTCTTTGCCCAGGCCAAGTTCTACCCCAGCATTCCGGCCAACTCCATCATGATGGAGCACGGCTGGGAGCCGCATCAATACATCCATCGCAAGCCGATGAACAACTCCCATGCCACCCTGCTGCAGCCGCTTGAGCTGGTGGGGGGCTGGGGGCATCTCAAGTTTATCTATGCCAAGTGGAACGCCAACCAGGTTATCCATGAAAGCAGCTACGACATCGCGCTGGCCACGGCGGATGAAATCAGTGACCCACGGGTCCTATAAGAGGAGACCGTCATGGCTGTCAAACGACAACTCAGCATGGTGCTGGATCTGAACAAGTGTATCGGTTGCCATACCTGCTCCACGGCCTGCAAGCTGATGTGGACCAACCGCAACGGCCGCGAATTCATGTACTGGAACAATGTGGAAACCATGCCGGGCAAAGGCTACCCCCGGGACTACCAGAACATGGGCGGCGGTTTCGATACCGACGGCGCCCTGCGCCTGGGCAGACAGCCCAGCCAGGAAGACTACGGTATTCCCTGGGAATACAACTACGAAGAGGCCTTGATGACCGGCACCGACCCCTGGCTGCGCCCCAACGTCAAACCCACCTGGGGCGCCAACTGGGACGAAGACGAAGGCGAGGGCGATTACCCCAACAGCTACTACTTCTACCTGCCACGGCTGTGCAATCATTGCTCAAACCCGGGCTGCCTGGCGGCCTGTACCCGTAACGCCATTTACAAGCGGCAGGAAGACGGCATCGTACTGGTGGATCAGGAGCGCTGCCGGGGCTATCGCTACTGCGTTAACGCCTGTCCCTACAAGAAGGTGTACTTCAACGAACAGATCTCCAAGTCGGAGAAGTGCATCTTCTGTTATCCGCGCATCGAAAAGGGCCTGCCCACCGCCTGTGCCCAGCAGTGTGTAGGGCGTATTCGCTGGATTGGTTATCTCGACGACGAGGCGGGCCCCATCCATTTGCTGGTTAACAAGTACAAGGTGGCGCTGCCGCTGCACGCCGAGTGGGGCACCCAGCCCAATGTGTTTTATGTGCCGCCGATGTCGCCGCCCAAATACGGCCCCGACGGCAAGGCGCTGAAAGAATCGCGCATACCGCTGGACTACCTGGAAAGCCTGTTCGGCAAGCGGGTGGGTGAGGTGCTGGAAATGCTCGGTGCCGAGCGCCAGGCCAAGGCCGAGGGCCGGGACAGCGAACTGATGGATACGCTGATTGGCTACAAACACGCCGAGATGTTCAAACTCAGCTGAACGGGGAGTGAGCAGATGAACGAGATATCAATGCCCCCCCGGCGTGTGGATGCGGTGATTGCCCGGGGCACAGTGTTCCGGCTGGCCGCCGCCATGCTGGACTATCCGCTGGCCGAAACCCAGCAGGCGCTCGAGCAGGGGCGTCTGTCTCAGGCGCTGAATGCGGCCATGCAGACACTGGGCGAGGCCCCCTGGCCCGAGCTGCCGGCCAGCTCCGATCTGTGTGCACTGGAGGTGGGCTACATGGCCACCTTTGCCCATGGTCGGCGCGGCAAGCCTCGGGTGCCGCTGGTGGCCAGCGCCTACGAACCGTTGCTGGCCGGTGAAACGCCGGGCAGCTTCATGCTCAATGTGCAGGCGTTTTATCGCCATTTCGGTCTCAAGGCGGCGACCGATGACGAAGGGCATATCGACGAGCCGGACCATCTGGTCACCATGCTCGAATTTTGCGCCCTGCTCTGTCATCTGGAAGAGCAGGCTGCAAGCAAGCAGCGCGATGCCTCGCCCTATCAGCGGGCGCAGCGGGACTTTATGGCCCGTTACCTTATTCCGCTGCTGAGTGCCTTGCGTGCCCGTCTTGCCGGCGAAGGGGACCCGGGGCTGGATGCCGGCCTGGCCTATCTGGTGCAGCGCTTGCCGGACTGGGCGTCAGGCCAGCGGCACCGCCTGGAGAATCAGGTCGGCCCGTGCCCGGCACCGGGCGCGAGCCGCCACACGGCAAGCACCGAGCCCCAGAAGCTGTGGGATTAGGCATGACCCAAGAGGAACCCGTTATGAGAGTCAATCTGTCCATTTACCGCGCCGTTCTGCTGGGGCTGGTGATGACCACCGGTGCCGCCCAGGCCGATCACCCCGAACTCAACCCCAACGTGACCGATGTGCATTCGGGCGATACCGTCAAGGTGGCGCGCATTCCCGGCACCATCTACCTGCGCACCCAGAACGACCCGGATGACTTGATCTGGGATCGGCTGCCCGTTTACCGCACCGAGCTGTATTCGGCGCCGCCGGTGCATGCGTCCGTGATCTTGCGTTTCGATGAGGATACGGCACTCGAGCCCAAGCATCTGTATTTTCAGGTGGCCCGCTCCGATGAGCGCTTCTATATGCGGCTACGCTGGAAGGACGCTACCGAAGACAGGGGCACCACCGTCGACCGTTTTCGTGACGGCGTGGCGGTGCAATATGCCATCAAGGGCCCCGACACCTCCTTCATGATGGGCTCGGGTCCTGACAAGCCGGTCAACATCTGGTACTGGCAGTCAGGTCAGGAGCAGGTCGACAACCTGGCCGCCGGCGGTTACGGCAGTACCACCCGGCTGCCCGAGCAAATTGTGGCCGGGGCCAGCTCCTATATCACCGACGAGATCGTTCAGGACAACCAGTGGCATGTGGTGATGTCCCGGCCGCTGAAGGTGGAGGGCGAGCATCAGGTGGATCTTTCCCGCGACAGCATCCCGGTGGTATTTGCCCTGTGGGAAGGGCACCATGATCAGCGTGACGGCGACAAGCGGGTATCTCCCAACTGGATCCTGCTGGACAACGGCAAAGGCTGATGCGCCATTCATGGCGCAGAAGGTCGGTTTGAAAGCCAATCGATCCCGTTAACTGAACGGTGTTAGCCCAAGAGGCGTTCATGATGGAGCGGGAGGGCAATCCGAATAACGACAAAACGACATTGTTCTTCTCTATCATACAGAAAACGGGCCATCAGGCCCGTTTTTGTTTATTTGGTGTGCTATTTCGCCGGCACCGGCTCGGGGGCGAGTTCGGCTTCTTGCCGTTGCCATTGTGCTACTTCCTCGGCCGAGGCCTTGGGCGAGAACCAGCCCAGGTGAGCGTAGGCCATGCCGATCAGCGGCGACAACCAGCAGGCGAAGGCCAGCGGAATATACAACAGGTTTTCGGTCTGTCCTTCGGCAATGCCGAGGCCCAGAGCGGTGATCACCACGGCGCCACCGGCGTTCCAGGGAATCAGCGGCGATATCAGGGTGCCGCCTTCTTCAACGGCGCGCGACAGGTTGAGCGCCGAATAGCCCTTGGCCCGGTAGGCGGGAGCGAACATACGGCCGGGCAGGGCGATGGACAGGTAGGGGTCGCCGCCAATCACGTTGGTCATGGCCGAGGTGGCGATGGCGGAAGACTGGACGGCACCAAAGCTCTTGGCGCGGGTCAGAATTTTTTCCATGATCACCGCCAGACAGCCGGTACGCTCCAGCACGCCGCCGAAGGCCAGGGCCACCAGCATCAAGGTGATCACCCAGGTCATGCTCTGTATGCCGCCACGGTTGAGCAGGGCATCGATTTCGCGCACGCCGGTATCAATCTGATAACCGCCGAACATGAAGTTGAACGCCTGCTGCAGGCCCACGTCTTGGGTCAGCATGGCGGTCGCCAGGCCCAGCATGGCGCCGGCAAACAGGGTGGGCAGGGCGGGCATTTTCTTCAGCGCCAGCAGCACGGTCACGGCCAGCGGCAGCAGCAGCGGCCACGACAGGTTGAAGTGCTGATCCAGGCCACTGATGATGTTCTCGATGCGACCAAAATCCACGGCCTGATCGCCAATCAGGCTGAAGCCGGCAAACAGGTAGATAACCAGGGCAATCAGCATGGCCGGAACGGTAGTGGGCAGCATGTTGCGGATATGGTCGAACAGGTTCACGCCGGTCACCGCCGGAGCCAGATTGGTGGTATCCGACAGCGGCGACATCTTGTCACCGAAGAAGGCACCCGACACCACGGCGCCGGCGGTCCAGTACATGGGAATATCGAAACCGTTGCCGATGCCCATCAGTGCCAGGCCCACGGTGCCGGTGGTGCCCCACGAGGTACCGAGCGACACCGACACCACGGCGCAGATCAGCACACTGGCGGCCAGAAACAGCTCGGGAGAGATCAGGCTCAGCCCCAGCTTGATCAGATAAGGCACGGTGCCGCTGGCAATCCAGATGCCGACAATCATGCCGACGATAATCAGAATGCCGACCGACTGTAGCCCCAGGCGCACCACGTGCATGATGCCGTCTTCCATCTCGGGCCAGCGGTAGCCGCGCAGCCAGCCGATGAGCGCTGTGATGGCCACGCCGATGGCGAGCGGAATATGGGGGGTGAAGTTACCGAAGTAAAACAGCTGCACGCCCAGCACTACAAAGGTCAGTGCGATGGGCAGGCAGGCCAGCCAGAAGCCGGGTTTGCGCGGGGTGGGTGTTACCATGGTTCTCTCCTTGAGCCTGTGGGGCAGACCGGTGCAAGTAACCGGTCTGCGGCAAATATCCTTATCAGGGACAGGGTCAGACTAAAGTAGCCATGTGTGGCAGTTATGAGATAAATGTAAAAGTTTGTAACAGTTTTGTATTAGTTATTGCCACCCAAGCGGCTGGTGAGCGCAGAAAGCCCTTGCTGTGTTTCCATTACCGCCTGGGTCAGCTCGCCGGCCAGGCGGTGGGTCAGCAGGTTCTGGGTCTCGGCGGTGTGCTCCAGCCGGGACAGCACCTCGGCCAGCCGGGTCTGATCCAGCATGCGGGCGGTCCCCCCCAGCCGGTGCGCCAGTTGGCCCAGCTCCAGATGATCTTCTGCTGCCAGCGCCTGCTCTATGGCCGCCTGCCGGGCAGGCAGCTCTTCGGTAAACTGGTTCAGCATGGCCTGCAAGCGGGGGCGACCCAGCACCCGCAGATGCTCTTGCAGCAGGGGCTGCTCCAGCTCCGGCTGAATACGAATGCCCATCGCCTGACTCAGCGCCTGGGTCAGTCTTGGCCATTGCACCGGCTTGGCCACCACGGCCTTGAGCCCGGCGGCCAGATAACGGCGAATGTCATCGGGGCCCACACTGGCGGTGAGGGCAATGACCGGGGTGTCCCGGTTCAGCCCCCGGGTTTGATGGCGAATACTGCGGCTGGCTTCCAGGCCGTCGATGCCCGGTAGATGCATGTCCATCAGAATAAGGTCAAACGCCTGATGCCTGGCCATCTCGACCGCCTGCTCGCCGCTTTCCGCCTGGCTCACCAGGTGACCGTGTTGCTCCAGCATGGCCGCAAGAATGGCCCGGTTGATGGTTACATCCTCTACCAGCAGCAGGCTGAGGCTGGGCAGGACGGCCAGCTCGCTCTCTTGTTCGGTGGTCGGTGTGTCGGCAGGCGTCAGCGGCAGAATAAAGCTGAAGCAACTGCCCAGGCCCGGGGTGCTTTGCAGGCTCATGCTGCCGCCCATGGCCTCGATCAGGCGTTTGGAAATGGCCAGCCCCAGTCCGGTGCCGCCATAACGCCGGCCTATGCTTTCGTCGGCCTGGGTAAAGCGCTGAAAAATGCGATTCTGCTGCTCAAGGGCAATGCCGATGCCGTTGTCTTCCACGCTGAATTGCCAGCCGCCATCCACCGGCCGGGCGTCGAGTGTGACCCGGCCGCCCTCGTCGGTGAACTTGGTGGCGTTGGACAGCAGGTTGATCAGCACCTGGCGCAGCCGGTTGGCGTGGCCCGAGAGCCAGAGTCCGGCGTTGGGGGCGTCCAGTTGCAGCTGAATCTGCTTGGCCTCGGCGTAACCCTGCATCATGGCGACACTGCTTTCCAGCAGTTCATTCAGGACGAAGGGAGCCGGCTCCTCGGGCAAGGGGCCCTGCTCCAGCGCCGCATAATCGAGCACGTCGTTCAGCAGCATCAGCAGGTGCTCGGCCGAGTGCTGCAGTATGTCGAGCATCCCTTGCTCCGGGCTGTCTTTCAGCGCGGGCCTGAGCAGGGTGAGGGTGCCCATAATGCCGTTCATGGGGGTGCGCAGCTCGTGGGTCATGTTGGCGATAAAACGGCTTTTGGCGCTGTCGGCCGCCTCGGCCGCTTCCTTGGCCTGGCGCAGGTGCTGGGTGCGTCTGTCTACCAGGGCTTCAAGCCGGTCTTTGTCGTGCTGCAGCTCGTTTTGACGGCGCTCCACCGCGCGGCGCATGGTGTTGATAGCGCCCACCAGGGTATCCAGCTCGTCGGGCAACTGGCCGGGCTCGCGGGCCAGGGTCAGTGGCGGGCTATTGGGTTGGCCTTCGCCAATCTGCGCCACATGATGGGCCATGCGCTCCAGGTGACGAGTAACCCGACGTTGAAACACCAGCATCAAACAAAGGGCTATGGCCAGTATGGTCAGGGTCTGGCTCAGCAGAATGGTTTGTGCGTGGTCAATCAGCTGCTGGCGAATGCTGTGCTTACTAAAGGCAATGTCCAGCCGGCCAACCTGCTGGGGGCCCAGTGCCGGGCTGGGATAAATCAAGTCGAAGCCGTATTCGTGAAAGCCCTCGCTGCTGTTATTACCGGCCAGCACCAGCGGGTCGGTCAGGGCGTCTCCGGTCACCGACAACCGTGCCAGGTGTGGCATGTCGAGCATGCTTTCCAGTTGTAACCGGGCTTGCGGCAGATTCAGATCCCACAGGCTCTGGGTCAGGCTGTCGAGGTAGCTCTGTTCGATAAGGGTAAGGCGATCGTCAAGATCCTGGCGTATCTGGCGATGGTCGAGCCAGAGCTGAAAGACGGTAGAGAGCAGCGACAGGCTCAGGCTGACGCCCAGTACCAGCAGAAACAGGCGAAAACTCAGCGGATGCCGCCGCCGGTAGCGGGGCAACAGGGTAAACAGGGCATTCATTCAGGGAGTGTCCAGGTAGCGGCGTTCAAAATAGGGAGTAATGCGTTCAATATAATGGTCGTCGATAAGCGCCTGCAGTTGTGCCGACAGCGCCGGCAGCAGCGGCTCCAGAACCGAGCCTTTGGGCAGGGTCAGGTGATAGTGCTCCAGCGTGACCAGATCGGGCAGGGCAAACACCTGCCCGGTGAGCCCGAATTTCTGTGCCTGCAGCTTGCCGGTCCCCAGTCCGATGGGCATGTAGTCGATACGGCCCAGCGCCAGCTTGTGAAAATTCTGCTCGCCGGTGGACACCCGCTCCACATGCGGATGGCGGGCCGCGGCCTGGTCGAAATCGTCACCGAAGCTGTCGCCAAACAGCATGCCCAGGGTCTTGTCGGACAGGTTCCAGGGCGACTGATTGCCGTTGCCGAAATGGGTAAACAGCACCACAGGCTCGGCGACGATGGGGGGGGTGCTGAATACAAAGTCCTGCTCCCGCCGGCGGGTCTTGTAGGCGGCCAGAATCAGGTCTACCTTGCCCTGGCGCGCCGCCAGCTGACAGCGTTCCCAGTTGCCGAACACCTGCATGTTGACCGAATAGCCGTGCTCGGCCAGCAGCTTGCGGGCCAGATGGGGAGTAATGCCGATCAGCTCCCCATCCTGCACCCATGACAGCGGAGGAGACTCGGGGTGACCGCAGGCGGTAAGGGGGCGGGCGTGAACCGGCTCCTGTGCCTGCAACGGCAGTGATGGCAGCAGGGCAAACAGCAGTAACAGCATCAGTGGCATGGCACCGGCCTTGGGGTAAATACGTAACCGGCACCATGCACGGTGAGGATGATGCCGGGATTGGCCGGGTCGTCTTTCAGCTTGCGTCGCAGCCGGCCTACCAATACATCTATGGTTCTGTCATTGGGGGCCCACTCCCGATTTTTGATCTGATCCAGCAGTTGATCCCGTGACAGGGTCTGTCCCGAATGGTGCAAGAAGGCACACAACAGCTGGTATTCACCGTGGGTCAGCGGCGTTTGCCGGTCGTGTTCATCAAGCAGCACTCTGCGATCCAGATCGATGCGCCAGTGGTCAAACCGATGAATATTGGCAGTGGAAGCCGTATCGTCCCGGGGGGCGGTGGCCCGTACCCGGCGAGCCAGGTTTTTGGCCCGGGCCAGCAGCTCGCGGGGGTTGAAGGGTTTGCACACATAGTCGTCGGCACCGCATTCCAGGCCGATGATACGCTCTATGTCGTCCTGACGGCCGGTTACCAGAATGATGCCCACCTCGGAGCCGGCGCGCAGCTCCCGGGTCAGGGTCAGGCCATCCTTGCCCGGCAGCCGAATGTCCAGCAGCACAAGATCGATATCCTGCCCGCTCAGTATCTGCTCGGCTTCTTCCGCGCTCCGGGCGGCAAACACCTGATGCTGCTCTACCCTGAAGTACTCCACCAGGCAATCCCGCGTGGTGTCGTCGTCTTCCACAATCAAGATGCGGATATCCATATCGCTTGTTCTCATTTTTACTTGATATTGTATACAGTGTGACCCGCCGACCCACTTCTATCATCGCCGAAGCACGGTTGTCAATCTTGTCTCTGTACGCAGCAGATTAGAACCGATCGGCACATCTGATGGCGTTGTGTACCTTTATACAAGTTGCTATTGGTCAGAATGAAAAAAGGCACCTGATTGCCTTGATCCTACACCTGACTCAATGCGGTGGTCATCCATCGATTTCCGGTACTGATGCAATTATTGTTAATTATGATGTTGCTATTTTGTTATCAATCGATGTGGGGTATGTTGTTTTTCTCACGAAATCACTATTTGACGAGACTCATATATGCCTTCATCAATTCGTTTAGATGCCGCCGAGCGGCTGCAAGACCTGCAGGGTTACGGCGACCAGCCACCTCATCCCCACTGGCCGGAAAAAGCACGTCTGGCGCTGTCGATTGTACTTAATATTGAAGAGGGTGCCGAGTCACATATTCTCGACGGCGATGCGGCGGCGGAATATCTCAATTCGGACATGCGGTGTGAACCCTGGCCCGACCGGCGCAACCTCAATCTTGAATCCCATTACGAATATGGCAGCCGGGTCGGCGTATGGCGGCTGCTGGACCTGTTTCGGGAACGCAACATTCCCATCACGGCGTTTGCGGTGGGGCAGGCGCTGCAACGGGTGCCGAAGATAGCAACCCGTCTGGTGGCAGACCGCCATGAAATTGCCGCCCACGGCTGGCGCTGGCTGGACTATCGCGATGTATCGCCCGAGGTCGAAGCCGAGCACATGCGGCTGGCCATGAACACCATTACCGAGCTGACCGGACAGCGACCGCTGGGCTGGTATACCGGGCGCGTCAGCCAGGCGACCCGCCAACTGGTGATCAACGACGGCGGTTTCTTGTATGACTCCGACGCCTACAACGATGATTTACCCTATTGGGTCAAGCACGATCAGGGCCACCATCTGGTGGTGCCGTATTCCTTTGACACCAATGATATGCGCTTTGCTTCTTCGCCCGGGTTTGATACCGGCAATGACTGGTTGAATTATCTGACGGACACGTTCGACTACCTGTATCGGGAAGGGGCGCATCAGCCGCGCATGATGTCGGTGGGGCTGCATTGCCGTCTTGCCGGCCGTCCCGGCCGGATGATGGCACTGGAGCGCTTTCTCGATCATGTGGCGAAACACCAGGACGTGTGGCTGGCGCGACGGGTCGATATTGCCCGGCACTGGCATGAACACCACAGCCCCGATAACGCCACCGACTAACCGCGTAATCAGCTTTTCGACACCGTGTTTGTGGCCGCCCAGCCGTCGGTTACCGGCGGCCATCGCGCGGGCAGGGCAAAGACTGCCTCGTCTTCATGTCTTGTTTTGGCATGTCGATGTCTTTATCAGCAATGTTACCAAAGTGTAACGGCGGTTTACTGTCGGCCAGGTTGACAGACGTTGAAACGGCTGTCTTTCGAAATCTGGTAACGCGCGGGCCTGATGCCGGCGTTGACTCCCGTTAAGCAAAAGGACGTTGATTATGTGCGCAATTCACGGAAACAGAGGCGTTGTCTATACCGGCCCGGGCACGGTTGAGGTGCAGTCCATCGCCTTCCCGGAACTGTCTATCGGCAAGCGAGCCTGTCACCACGGGGTGATCCTCAAGGTGGTGTCGACCAACATCTGCGGCAGTGACCAGCATATGGTGCGTGGACGAACCACCGCCGAAGCCGGTTTGGTGCTGGGCCACGAAATCACCGGACAGATCATCGAATGCGGCCGCGATGTCGAGTATCTGAAAGTGGGCGACATCGTTTCCGTGCCGTTCAATATCGCCTGTGGCCGTTGCCGCAACTGCAAGGAAGGCAAAACCGGCATCTGCCTGAACGTCAACCCGGCCCGCCCCGGTGCCGCCTACGGCTATGTGGACATGGGCGGCTGGGTCGGTGGCCAGTCCGAGTTCGTGATGGTGCCCTATGCGGACTTCAACCTGCTCAAGTTTCCGGATCCGAACCAGGCGATGGAAAAAATCCGCGACCTGACCCTGTTGTCCGACATCTTCCCTACCGGCTTCCACGGCTGCGTCACCGCCGGCGTCGGCCCCGGCTCCACCGTTTATATTGCCGGTGCCGGCCCGGTCGGCCTGGCCGCGGCCGCCTCGGCCCAGCTGCTGGGCGCGGCCTGCGTCATCGTCGGCGACATGATCCCGGACCGTCTGGCCCAGGCGCGCAGCTTTGGTTGCGAGACCATCGATCTGCGTGAAGAAGGCTCGATGGAAGACAAGATTGAACGGATCCTGGGTGAACGCGAAGTCGATGCCTTCGTCGACTGTGTCGGCTTTGAAGCGCACGGCTGCGGCTGTGACCATGGCAAGGAGCAGCCGGCTACCGTGCTGAACTCGGCCATGGCCCTGACCCGCGCCGGCGGCCAGATTGGTATTCCCGGCCTGTATGTCACCGAAGATCCGGGTGCCGTGGACGAGGCCGCCCGGCAGGGTGCCCTGAGCATGCGCTTCGGCCTGGGCTGGGCCAAGTCCCACTCGTTCCACACCGGTCAGTGTCCGGTGATGAAGTACCATCGCCCCCTGATGCAGGCGATTCTGTTCGACAAGGTGAAAATTGCCGATGCGGTCAACGTGCAGGTCATCAGCCTGGATCAGGCCGCCCAGGGGTATGCCGAATTTGACGGCGGAGTAGCGAAGAAATTTGTGATCGACCCCCATGGCATGGTTCCGGCGTAAAGGATAGGGTTGACTGCTTCATGCCTTCCATCTTGCGGTGGAGGGCATGTTTTGCATCCGGCCAGGAACGGCCGGCAGGACAGTACTGTTCATGGCGGTAGATACAGACAAGCCCGCGATGACCGTTTTTTACAAGGTTGATGATATGGATGAGACTCAAACAGGCGTTCTTGACACTATCGAAGCGATAGTGACGTCGATAAAACACAAACCCGGCGCGCTGTTGCCCATCCTGCATCGTATTCAGGACCAGTTTGGCTATATTCCCGATGCCGCCATCGGGGTGATAGCCACCCATTTACGCAGCACCGCGGCCGATGTGCACGGGGTGATCAGTTTTTATCATTATTTTCGCAGCGAGAAGCCGGGCAAGCACGTGATTGAAATCTGCCGGGCCGAAGCCTGTCAGGCCCAGGGCTGTCGCGAGTTTGAACGCCATGTGCGGGAAAAGCTGGGCATCGACTTCGACCAGACCACCCCGAACCGGGACATCAGTCTGAAGGCGGTCTATTGCCTGGGCAACTGCGCCACCGGTCCCTCCATTCGAGTGGGGGACAAGATCAAGGGCCGCATGAGCCCGGCCAAATTCGATCGGCTGGTGGACGAGCTGACCACCTTCAAACTGGAGCTGAAATAATGACGCTGCGAGTTTATGTTCCCTATGAAACCACGGCCCTGTCGCTGGGCGCCGACGAGGTGGCGACCCTGATCCGGCGTGAAGCCGAGCGGCGTGGCCTGGATATCGAAGTGATCCGCAACGGCTCCCGGGGCCTGTTCTGGCTGGAGCCGCTGGTGGAGGTGGAAACTGCAGACGGCCGCTATGCCTTCGGCCCGGTCGAGCTGAACGACGTGGCCTCCCTGTTCGACGCCGGCTTCGAGCGCGGTGCCGTCGAGCACCCGCTGGCTCTGGGCCTGACCGACCAGATCCCCTATCTGAAAAATCAGCAACGGGTGACTTTCTCCCGCATCGGTATCACGAGTCCGGTGTCGCTGGATGACTATCGCGCGCTGGACGGCTTCAAGGGCCTGGAAAAAGCGGCGGCTTTGTCTCCCCAGGAATTGGTCGATTGCGTGAAAGCGTCCGGCCTGCGCGGCCGGGGCGGGGCGGCGTTTCCCACCGGTATCAAGTGGCAGACGGTGCTGGACACCGAAGCCTCGCAGAAATACATCGTCTGTAATGCGGACGAGGGCGACTCGGGCACCTTTGCCGACCGCATGGTGATGGAATGCGACCCCTACATGCTGATCGAGGGCATGATCATCAGCGGCCTGGCGGTGGGCGCCACCCAGGGTTACATCTACCTGCGGGAAGAATACCCGCTGGCCAATGAGTTGTTGAACCAGGCGATCGAACGGGCCTATGCCGCCGGTATTCTGGGCCTTGATGTGGCCGGCAGCGGCCGTCGCTTCGAGCTGGAAGTGCGGCTCGGCGCCGGCGCCTACATCTGTGGCGA
>NZ_BAABDS010000004.1:41606-96460 GCF_039539745.1 Oceanisphaera sediminis | reverse complement strand
ATTTTTTGTTTCCCAACTACCTGCGAGTGCCCACACAGTTTGCTTGATATATTGTTAAAGAGCGTTGACCTTACTCAGGTCAGGGATAAGCATTCTACGCTTCCCGTTCAATTCGTCAAGCAGTAAATGACTTTCTTTTTTCTGCTTGTGACCGTTGGCGTGTTGCCCCGTGTCAGTGGATGCGCATTATAGGGAACCGCTGATTTTGCGCAAGGGCTTTTTTGACAAAAACAGGCCCTTGATGACCAACAGCCCAAACACCCAGCAAAAACACAACTTAACCACAGATATACCCACAGAATGCATAACTGTTAGCACAGTGCGATTAAAAAACGCCTTGCTGAAGCACCACTATTGTCAGCTTTTGTTTCTTTATCTTACTTTGTTTCAACTATACCGATTATCCACTACATACTCGGCCCACACCTGGCCTGGGTGACATAACCGGCAGGCGCGCTGGCGCGACGAGCTTGTAACTATAGGTAGACCTTGGTTCTGGTCAATTTACACGCACTCAACCCAAAGGTGTCTTGTGCTTTGAACAGGATAAAATGTAGTATTCACCTATTATCCGTCCCCATAGTTAAATGGATATAACAAGGTCCTCCTAAGACTTAGTTGCAGGTTCGATTCCTGCTGGGGACGCCAGTATCTCCGTGATTCTCTTCGTATACTGCTCCATACAGCCCCATCTTTAACATCATCAACGATGTATATTTTCTGAATCTAAACTTAAGCTATTGATTTGATTGTTATTAAATAGCAACCTGTCGTTCCGGATCCAGGAATGAAGGTGCCATGACCCGTCTTGTTCCTTGTTTGTAGCCTCTCCCTGCGTGTAGCCGGGCCCGCCACAAACAGGGTGAGTCTTTCGTTACTCAGGAGTCATTGATGTCCAAAAACATTCTTATCACCGGCTGTTCTTCCGGTATCGGCCATACGGCAGCCCATTTTCTCAAGGAGAAAGGCTTCCGGGTCATCGCCTCGGCCCGGCATTCCGCTGATGTTAACTCGCTAAAACAACAAGGACTGGACGCCGTTCAGCTGGATCTCAATGATGAGGCCAGTATCGAGGCCGCGGTAGAGCAAACGTTACAACTGAGCGATGGTCGTCTTTATGGCCTGTTCAATAATGGTGCTTACGGTCAGCCGGGCGCGCTTGAAGACCTGCCGACCACGGCGCTGCGCGAGCAGTTCAATACCAACCTGTTTGGCACCCATCACCTGACCCGCCTGGTTTTGCCTACCATGCTGGCGGCCGGTGAAGGCCGTATTATTCAAAACAGCTCGGTACTGGGACTGGTCGCCATGCAATATAGAGGTGCCTACAATGCCTCCAAGTTTGCGCTGGAAGGCTATACCGATACTTTGCGCTTGGAACTGACCGGCACAGGCATACATGTCAGCCTGCTGGAACCCAGTCCTATAGAGACTCGTTTTCGCGCCAACGCCGAGGCCGCTTTTTTACGTCATATAGATGTTGAACAGAGCCGTCACCGGCAAGGTTACCGGCAAACCCTTGCCAGGCTGCAACAACCCGGCCCCAGCTCCCGCTTCAGCCTGGAGCCGGATGCCTGCATGGCGCCGCTATTGCATGCACTGACCAGCTCTCGCCCCAGGATTCGCTATCCGGTGACCCGGCCCACCGTGATGATGGGCTGGCTACGCCGTTTGCTCAGTGCTCGTGCGCTGGACAAACTGCTGCTCAAGGCCGGAGGGTAACTATTTAACCGAAGTGGCTGCCGTTTTCATAATACTGGCGGCCTTCAAGCCGGGTAAAAATAACGCAGATATCCTGCTCGGCACCGACCCTGGCCCGCAATGTTGTCGTAATTTCGGCCGCGACCTTGTCCTGTATCTCCAGTGGGCGTTCAAACCAGAGTACTTCCACTATAGGATAACCACTTATTACCTGACCCTTGGCCACAAATTCGGCGGGAATAAATTCCAGGGTAAAATGATCCAGCGGACTGCCAATCATGGGCGATAAGGTGTCGACCAAAGGTTTGCTGATTTGTTTGACCGTTTCACGGGACAGTCCACGAAAACGTAAATGAGGCATGATAGGTTCCTTGTTCTTGTGTGAATAACAACTTCGGCATCATAATCAAAGCCGAAGTACAAAACAGCGAGTGCCGATGAAAATATTATCTTTATTACTACTATGGTTCTGGAGCAGCATCACTCTGGCCGCTCCCGCCCTGTGGTCGGCCACAAAAGCGGGCCAACAGCTGTGGTTATTCGGCTCAATTCATCTTGCCGATAAACGCCTGACCTCACTGCCGGCGCCACTGCTGCACAGCCTGCAGCAAAGCGAGCAGCTGTTTCTGGAAGTCGACCCGGATGCTCTATCGCCGGCCACTCTGGCCCCTTTTATCACCATGTCGCCCGGTGACAGCTGGCATGCTCGGCTGGGCACTCCACTGGCCGATGAACTTGAACAGGCCATCAACGACATGGCATTGTCGCCACTGACATCACTGCCGCCCTGGTTTGCCGCCCTGCAGCTGACTCAGGCTCGGGCCCAGAAACTCGGTTTTACCAGTGAGCAGGGCGTCGATATGCAGATAATGCGTCTGGCCAGACAACGGCAACTTCCTATACGGGGGCTGGAAGCGCCAGATCTGGTGTTCAGCATGCTGGCCTCTCTGCCTGAACGGCAACTGGAAGCAGACTTTGTGCACCATACCCTGAATGAGCTGAACGATTTGCAACCGCACCTTGAGAAACTGCTGGACACCTGGCAAAGCGGAGACGAACAGGCCTTGCTCAGTCTGCTGCGCAACGAGCAGTCGCCCCCGCTGAACCGTTTTATCGAACAGGATTTGCTGCTGTCCCGCAATCGGCTGTGGCTGGAACACCTTAAAAGCCAGGCTCCGCAAAAGGCATTACTGGTGGTGGGCGCCCTGCATCTTTATGGCGAACATGGCCTGCTTCGATTATTGGAGCAAGACGGCTATACACTGAATAAAATGACGGAATGAATAATTAAATTGATAAATGATCTAACCCATTAATGATCCCTCACTTTATTGATCAGGATCAGCACAACCAGAAAACATCTCGCTAAGATGCATTCATAACGCATACGAAAGGAGACGACCCATGTCATTCTGGCTTGATTTAATGTTTGGGAGCGATGTTGGCTTGATGTCCATGCTGGTGATTATTGCAACCACGGTACTGATCTGCTTTTATGCCGGCTACTTTATTTATAAAGTCAGCAAAGCCGGTCCAAACGAGTAATTGAACGAGCTTGGCTCCATATTTAATACCCCGTTTTTAATAACGGCAGGTCTCACCTCCTCCCCGAGGCCTGTCGTTTCCTCTGTCCATTCAACTTAGTCATTCTGCTTCCTGTTTAACTTGATTATACTGCAGCTATTTATCATCTTGCGCTGTCAGAGCTGTTGTCTGCCTCTTTTCCGTTTTTCGGCTTGCCCATACCGGCAGTTCTATCGCGCAACTCATTCAAGGAAGCGCCCATGTCTTATCATGCTCTGAGTCAGCATTTCGAACAGCTCCATCATCTGCAACACCTTGGTGCCATCTGTGGCTGGGATCAGGCCACCATGATGCCGTCCGGCGGCAACGAAGCCCGGGCCGAAGCCCTGGGCACCCTGGCGGTGCTGTGCCATCAACAATTGCAGGATCCGCGGCTGGCCGACTGGTTTGCAGACGCCGAGCAGGAATCGTCGGCTCGGGAGCACAAGGTCAGTCTGGCCGAGATGCGCCGCCAGTGGCGCGATGCCACCCTGTTACCGGCCGATCTGGTGCGCGCCATGTCGCTGGCGGGTTCGCGCTGCGAGCATGCCTGGCGCAGTTTGCGCCCTGCCAACGACTGGGCCGGTTATCTGCCGTTGTTTGAAGAAGTGCTCAACCTGTCTCGCCAGGTCGCCTCGGCCCGGGCCGAGACGCTGGGTCTGTCCCGTTACGACAGCCTGCTGGAGCAATACGAGCCCGGCATGCGCAGCGCCCGGCTCGATACCCTGTTTGGCGGCCTGAAAAGCTGGTTGCCGGAATTGATCACTCAGGTACAGAACAAGCAGCGCAACGAGCCCATGCTGCAACCTCAAGGACCCTTTGCCATAGAACAACAACGGGCACTGGGGCTGGAGGTCATGACGCTGCTCGGCTTTGACTTCAATCATGGCCGGCTCGATGTCAGTGCCCACCCCTTCTGTGGCGGCGTCAGCGAAGATGTACGGCTCACCACCCGCTATAACGAGCAGGATGTGGCTCAGGCGCTGATGGGCATCATTCATGAAACCGGTCATGCCCGCTATGAACAGGGTTTACCTGCCCAATGGCGCCGGTTGCCGGTCGGCCAGGCCAGATCCATGGGGGTGCATGAATCCCAAAGCCTGTTCTTCGAAATGCAACTGGCCCGTCATCCCGCCTTTATCGCCCGACTGACTCCCTTGCTGGAGCGTCACTTCGGTGCCCAACCGGCTTTTGCCCCGGACAACATGGCCAGGCTTTACACTCGGGTCAGCCCCGGTCTGATCAGGGTCGACGCAGACGAAGTAACCTATCCGGCCCACATCATGCTGCGCTACGAAATAGAGCGGGATCTGATAGAAGGCAGAATGGAAGCCAGAGATCTGCCAGAGCGCTGGGATCAGCTGATGCAAACCTACCTGGGGCTGAGCACCAAGGGTAACTACAAGGACGGCTGCCTGCAGGACATTCACTGGACCGACGGCAGCTTCGGCTATTTTCCCAGTTACACCCTGGGTTCCATCTATGCGTCCCAGCAGGCCGCAGCCATGCAGCAACAGCAGAGATCACTGGAACAACTGATCGACAATAACTTGTCTTCTGTATTCGAATGGCTACAACAGCACATCTGGCAACACGCCAGCCTGCTGGAGACCGACACCCTGATTCAACAGGCTTGTGGTCAGTCACTGGATGCCACCGCCTTCAAACACCATCTGCAGCAAAGGTATCTGGGCTAATGCCGACTATGCTTAGCTCAGAGTTCCAGGGACGGAACTTCCTTGTCATGGAGGACGTGGTGATGGATGGAAAAAAGCCGCGCCATCAGCTGGTGGTGTTTTACGATGGCAGTTGCGAGGGCTGCATCAAGGACAGGGCGCGTTATGAACGTTGGGCAGGCAAAGGGGGGGACGATATTTACTGGTTTGATATCACGGGTCGGGAAGAAGTATTGTTGAGTCTGGGGATCAGTCCTTACAAGGCATTACGCGAGCTGCACGTACAAACCGCAGACGGAGAAGTGCGATCCGAGCTGGACGCCTATATTCTGTTGATGCAACGGGTGCCCCGGCTCAAGCCACTGGCCTGGTTGATTGGGCTGCCGCTGGTTCGGCCCTGTCTGTCCTGGATTTATCGTACCTGGGTTCAGCTACGACTGGAACGGCAAGGCCGAGGTTAACGCCACCACCCCGTAAACAACATCGAATACCCAAGCTGACGATATTGCCGGTATATGACGCTTTGAAGTCGCCAGGACAACATCGGCAGCATTCACCTTAATCTCGCAAACAGGGCTTACCATGCGCTACGCCAATATTACCGGTTGGGGGAAATGTCTGCCCCCCGCCGCCCTGAGTAACGACGATCTCGGCACCTTTCTCGACACTTCCGATGAGTGGATTCATAGCCGTACCGGCATTCGCTCGCGTCGCATTGCTCATGTCAGTACCTCGGCTCTGGCCACGGTAGCAGCCAGCCATGCCTTGGCCGCCGCCGATATGGAAGCGAGCCAGCTGGACTGCATTATCATGGCCACCGCCAGCCCGGACAGCATGGTGCCCAGCGCCGCTTCGGCGGTACAACAGTCGCTGGGGGCCGGCCGCGCGGCGGTATTCGACATCAATGCCGCCTGTACCGGCTTTATTTATGGCCTGAGCGTGGGCAGCGCCCTGATCAAGGCCGGCAGCATGCAGCGCGTACTGGTGATCGGCGCCGAACGACTGACCCATTATCTGGACTGGACCAAAAGAGATACCGCGGTACTGTTCGGAGACGGCGCCGGCGCCGTGATACTGGAGGCCAGTAGCCAGCCACTGGGGCTGCTCGCCGACAAGCTGGGCTGTGACGCCGAGGCCAGAGACATTCTTGCCGTACCCAACTCGGGCACCGACCGCCGTCGTTTCGAGCATATCGATGGCCTGTTCGAGGTCAATTTCGAGGGCAAGGAAATATTCAAGCGTGCGGTCAAGGGCATGGGCGATGCGGCCGCTCATGTGCTGGATCAGGCGGGGGTCACCGAGCAGGATATAGATCTGCTGCTGCCCCACCAGGCCAATATTCGCATTATCGAAACGCTGGCCAAAAAAATGGCATTGCCGCCAGAAAAGGTGATGGTGAACATAGCGCAGTACGGCAATACCTCTGCCGCTACCGTGCCCATCGCCCTGTGCGAGGCGCTGGAGCAGGGACGAGTCAAGCCCGGTGCTTTGTTGCTGACCGCCGCCTTTGGTGCCGGCCTGACCTGGGGCGCCGGCGTGATCCGCTGGGGCGATCGCATCACCCCGCTGAACCGCTCCGATGCAACCCTGCCGCCCTGCGAGCAAAGCGCACTGGAACTACTGGCACCGGCCATCATGGGCTGTCGCCAGGCCCACGGCGGCTGATATTCTGCAGTATAAGCAGTAATATCAATCTGGAAAACTAACTGATCTACTTGGCTTCACGGTAAAGGTCGAACGAAGGGTTCACTCCACCGACACGCTGAACCGCATCCCTGCGACGCTCAGCACATGACGTCCTGTCATGTGATGGTCGCTGGAGTAGAATCCTTCATCCTCCCTAATGCTGCGGAGTCGCCTATGAAGCGACCTCCAGACAACTCGATGCTAAGGAGAGGTAACAGAGAGCGGCTCCCGCGACCGTGAAATGCCAGGGATGGCATTTCCGAGCCCCATGGATGGGTTTATGGCGTGTCGTGGGAGGTGACTCTGTTGCCTATCGTGTCCAGTTTTAGAATAGATATTTTTATTTAGATTGGTATAAGAGGTGAGGCTAATCGTCTCAGGCCATCGCCTTGACGGCGTTCAACACCTCCAGCATGCGGCCCGGCTGTACCGGCAGCCGGGGATTCAGATCACTCGACAGCCGCGCCAGGGTGCGCGGGTTCAGGTTGCTGCTGACGTCGGTCGGCAGCAGTTCGTCGCTCGCCCGTAACGGCTCGGCCCGCATCGCCAGCAATAAACGCAAGCTGTCTTGCTGCAGGCCACCGGCCAGGGCCGACAGCTCCGGCGCCCTGGTGCTGTCCTGTTGGTGCGCATAAAGCGGATTTTGCGCCGGCAGTTCGAAATGCTTTCGCCAATCCTGCTGCCCCTGCTCATTTTTTGTCTCTTCGATGCGCGGCAGATCCCGCGCATCTTCGGAAAGCAGCGCCAGCAGCAAACCAAAATCGCTACGACGGCCGTCGATGACCGCCTGGTTAAGGCGATCTCCGAGTTGGCTGTCGTTGACGAGCAGATTGGTATTAAGTTCTGGCAGCATAAAAAGTGCAAATATTAGGCATTTGAATGGTTATCGGCAGCAAGTCCGGTTTTTTTAGTAAAAAATTACCCTTTCGGGGTTCACAAGCTCCCTCTTTTTGGTAATATGCGCCCCACAAAGTGTGGAGGGGTTCCCGAGTGGCCAAAGGGATCAGACTGTAAATCTGACGGCTCAGCCTTCGCTGGTTCGAATCCAGCTCCCTCCACCATCTATTGTTAATCAGTGCCTGGGGCATTGATGTAAGACTTAAAAATTAAAACTGTTTAACGCACTTCATTAAACAGCAACAAGTTAACTCGTGGAGGGGTTCCCGAGTGGCCAAAGGGATCAGACTGTAAATCTGACGGCTCAGCCTTCGCTGGTTCGAATCCAGCTCCCTCCACCATCCTTTAAAAGCCGGTGCTCAGCACCGGCTTTTTTTATGTCTGCTGAAAACACCACTGGAAGCTGGAAGAAAGACTGTAAAAAAACCTGTGGTAGGGTCGAATAAATTCGACCCTAAAAAAAACACCGAGCTCACAAGCCCGGTGCTTTATAGCTTCGCTCTTACCGCTTTCAGCTTTCTATCCTTCAGGCTTTTCCTTCAGCGCCGCTTCCAGCCGTCGTTGCTGATGCTCCGGCGACTGGGTGTGCCGCGCCAGCAACCGGTACATGGCCGGCACGATAAACAGCGTCAGCAAGGTCGCCAGTGCCACGCCGGCAAACACCACTATACCCACCGCCTGCCGACTTTCGGCGCCGGCACCGCTGGCCAGGATCAGCGGAATCGCGCCCGCCACCGTGGTAAAGGCGGTCATCAGAATGGGCCGCAAACGTCGCACCGACGCTTCGATTAACGCCTCGGCAAACGGCTGCCCCCGGTCACGCAGCTGGTTGGCAAACTCCACGATCAGAATGCCGTTTTTGGTCACCAATCCTATCAGCATCACCATGGCTATCTGACTGTAGGCGTTAAGGGTCATACCGGTAAAATACAGCCCCAGCAGGCCACCGAGCAGGCCAAGGGGTACCGTCAGCAGCACGATAAAGGGATGCACAAAGCTCTCGAACTGGGCCGCCAGGATCAGAAACACCACCACCAGCGCCAGCCCGAATACGAAGGCCACATCGCCCTGATTGCTCTTGTACTCCAGCGACTCGCCCTTGTAATCGACAGTGGCATTGTCGGGCAGCTGCTCGCGCACCAGAGCGTCCAGATAATCCAGCGCCTCACCCAGGCTATAGTTGCCGACCAGGTTGGCGCTGAGGGTAATCGCCTTCTTGCGATTGTAATGATTCAGTGACGGCGAAGCCCCCTGCTCGTTCAGGGTGACCAGGTTATCCAGCGACACCAGCTCGCCGCCACCGGCACGCAGATAGATGCCACCCAGATCACTGAGCTGTCTGAAGGCGTCTTGTTGCCCCTTGAGATAGACATCGTACTCTTCCCCCTGGCGGGCATAGGTGGTGATACCCTGGCCGCCGAGCATGACATTGAGACTGTCGGCCACCTCGGTCACCGAAATCCCCAGCTTGGCCGCCCGCTGCTGATCCACTTCCACCAGCAGCTCGGGTTTGGTCTGGGCGTAATCCAGATCCAGATCGCTCAGCCCCGGGTTATCCCGCGCCAGCCGCTGCAACTGTTCGGCCCAGCCATAAAGTTCGTCGTAGTCGGCCCCGCCCAGCACAAACTCCACCGGTGAGCTGGAGCCGCCCCGAATGGACGAGGGCAGTATCGGAATCACCAGCACATCGGCCACGTCCCGGGTCAGGCCGCGAATACGTCCGACGATGGCCTCGGCCGAGGGCTCGCGTTTATCCCAGGCTTCCAGGCTGGCGATGACGATACCGCTGTTCACCCCGCCACCGAAGCCGGGAGTGCGGACCGTCAGGCTGGTGACGGTGCCGTCCTGCTGCAAAGGCGCCAGGCGCGCTTCTACTTCCCCCATGGCCCGGCTCATGCGCTCGAAGCTGGCCCCTTCGGCTCCGCGCACCAGCACGAAGATCACGCCCCGGTCTTCCTTCGGAGTCAGACTCTGCGGTACTTCCCGAAACAACAGGGTAATGAGCCCCAGCGCCAGCACCATGGCCACCGGTGCCCACCAGCGATGACTCAGCTCGCTGCCGAGCAGGCGCCGATAACCCTGTTCCAGACGGGCAAAACCCGCATCGAAACGGCTCGCCAGCCAGCCCGGCTGCTGTTTGGGCTTGAGGATCTTGCTGGCCATTACCGGGGTCAGGGTCAGCGCCACCAGGGATGAAAAAGCCACAGCTCCGGCCAGCAATACCGCAAACTCGGTAAAAATACGGCCTATGATGCCGCCCATGAACACGATGGGCAGAAATACCGATACCAGAGTCAGCGTAGTGGCGATCACCGCAAACCCCACCTCGCGCGCACCGTGGTAGGCCGCCGCCAGCGGTGAGCGTCCCTGCTCCAGGTGATGGTGAATGTTCTCCAGCACCACTATGGCATCGTCCACCACCAGGCCGATGGCCATGATCAGCGCCATCAGGGTAATGAGGTTGACCGAGTAACCCAGCGCATAGGCCAGGATAAAGGCACTGACCAGCGACACCGGCACCGTTACCGCCGGGATCAGGGTGGCGCGCACCTGCCCCAGAAAGATGTAAATCACCAGTATCACCAGCCCCACCGTGATCATCAGGGTCTGATAGACCTCGCTGATGGCGCTGTCGATAAACACCGAACTATCGTAGGTCCAGGTCAACTCGGCCCCCTCGGGCAGGAAGGGCTGCTGGGCAATAATCGCCTGCTTGACCTCGTTCACCACATCCAGGGTATTGGCCTGAGTCTGCTTGACGATGCCCAGCCCCACCACGTTCTGGCCGTTGGAGCGAAACAGGGTATCTTCCGGCTTTTCTCCTTCCCAGATCTCGGCCACGTCACCCAGATAGACTCGAGCCCCCGAGTCGATACGGCGAATGCTCAGGGTCTGAAAGTTTACCGCCTGATCGTAACCACGCTGAATGCGGGCGGCGAAGTTCTGCTGGCTGTTTTCCAGGGTGCCGGCCGGCAACTCCACGTTCTGGGCACGCAGGGCGGCGCGGATATCGGCCACCGTGACCCCGCGCGAGGCCATGGCCACCGGATCGAGCCGCACGTTCATCACCCGCTCCTTACGCCCCCCCACCCAGACCGAGCTGACCCCGTCGAGCAGGCTGAAACGATCGGCCAGCACGTTCTGGGCATAGTCACCGAGTGCCAGTGGCGACATACCGGTGGAGCGCAGCGTGACCCATAAAATGACATCGTTACGCCCCGTGTCCTTGGTGACGATGGGGGCGTCGGCGTCATCGGGCAGGCCGCGGGACGCCCGGGCCACCGCTTCCCGTACATCGCTGGCGGCGTTGTCCAGGTTTCGCGCCGGATCGAATTCGATGGTGATGCTGGAGCGGCCGTCGCTGGTGCTGGAGCTGATAAATTTGACCCCGCTGATGCCCGACAACTCGTCTTCCAGTCGCTTGGTGACCTGCGTCTCCAGCACCCCGGCGCTGGCACCGGTATAATCGGTGCGTACCGTCACCACCGGTGAGGTGGTATCGGGCATTTCCCGAAGCGGCAACTCGAGAAAGGAAATCAGCCCGAATACGCACAACATCAGGCTCAGTACCGTGGCCAGTACCGGGCGGGAAATGGACAGATCAGAGAGCTTCACTCTGTACCTCCACCAGCATGCCGTCCCGTACCTTGACGGTGCCTTCGCTGATCACTTGCTCGCCGAGGGTGAGTCCGTCGGTAATGGTCACCCGCTCCCCCAGATTACGGCCTATGCTCACGTTGCGCCGACTGACCTTACCCTCGTCATCCACCACAAACACATAGCGCTGCTGGCCGGCATAGAGCAGGCTCTGAGCCGGAATTACCGTCAGGGTGTTGTTATCTATCCTCAGTTGCACCCGCATCAGCATGCCCGGCACCAGCAGCCCCTCGCTGTTATCAAACAGCAAGCGAACCCGGGCGTTGAGGGTGTCTTCATCCACGCGGGGGGCAATGACCGCCAGCTCACCGATAAAGGTCTGCTCGCCATAGGCTTCGGTATGCGCGCTCAACTGCTCCCCCACCTTGAGCAGACGAAAATATTTTTCCGGTACCGGCAGATCCAGCTTGAGGCTGCTCACATCAAACAGGTTTGCCACCGGTTCGTTGGCCCCGAGCAGGGCGCCGGGCGCCACATCGCTCAACCCCATCACACCACCAAAAGGGGCCTTGATGGTCAGATAGTCCGCCTGCACGCGAGCCGCCTGCAACTTGGCCTCGGCCATGGCTACCACCGCCTGCTGGCCGTTCAGCTCGGTCTGGGTGACCGCCTTGCGCCGGAACAGGGTCTGAAAGTTGTTAAGCACACGACGGGCGTCCATCAGCACCGCTTCGGCTTCGCGTACCGCCGCCTGTGCGGCTCTGTCATCCAGGCTGAGCAGCACCTGATCCCGAGCGATCATCTGGCCGGGCACGAAGTGCACCCTGGTCACCCGGGCACTGACCTGGGGAGAAATGGCCACCTGCTGACTGGCCTTGAGGGTACCAATCAGTTCAATGCCGGCCGTCACCGGCTGCTCGGTGACCCGTACCGTAGAGACCAGCGGCGCACTGCGGGCCAGTACCGCGCTCGGCGTCATGATCGACAGGCTCAACAGGCAGCTCAACCAGAGACCGGAGTGATGGTGATGACGAAACATGTTTTTATTCCTTTGTGCATATTGGACCTAGTGTACCCGTTTAGTGCGGCCAGACTATGTCAGCTACCGGTAAAGAGGTAACAAAGTGTGACAAAACCCCACTACGCTTAGTCGAGGATGCAACAGGGCTTAATCGAAGACACCACAAGCCGGCAGGAGCCTCGTCAAGGAGACAGTATGAAGCAGGGAAAAATTCTGATCACCGGGGTAGCCCAGGGGCTGGGACTGGGCATGAGCCGCTACTTTCTGCAACACAACTATCAGGTAGTGGGGGTCGATATCGACAAGGATGCCCTCACCCGGCTGGACGACGCCGGATTGCCCGGCCTGCAACTGGTTCACCTGGATGTCAGCGAAGAAACCTCGGTACAGGCGCTGAGTCGACTGATTGAACGTCAGTTCGGGCAGATCGACGGCATCATCAACAACGCCGCCATCAGCCAGCCCCATCATGAGCCACTGGCTCAGCTCCCCCTGTCGCACTGGCAGCGGGTGCTGGCAGTCAACCTTACCGGCCCCATGCTGATCAGCAAGCACGTGGCCCCCCTGCTCAAGCCGGGCGGGTCCATCATCAATATCGCCTCGACCCGGGCTCATCAGTCCGAGCCCGACAGCGAGGCCTATGCCGCCGCCAAGGGCGGACTCATCGCCCTGACGCATGCCATGGCCATCAGCCTGGGGCCGGATGTGCGGGTCAATGTCATCAGCCCGGGCTGGATTGATGTGAGTCGGCTGCAGCCAACCCCCATGGAGCCGGTTCCCAGCCGGCACGATCACGGCCAGCATCCGGCCGGCCGGGTGGGTGATGCCGACGATGTGGCGGCGCTGGCGCGTTTTCTGTTATCCGACGAAGCCAGCTTTATTACCGGTCAGGAATATATTATCGACGGCGGCATGAGCAAACGGATGATCTATCCGGACGGGGCGACTGCCGACTGACCCCGGTTTCTGCTAGCATGGCGGCCTCTTTTTAGCATCAGGCGCCGTAATGAAAGTTGTTTCCTTCAATATCAATGGACTCAGGGCGCGTTTGCATCAGTTGCAGGCGCTTATCGACAAACACCAGCCGGACATCATAGGTCTGCAGGAAATCAAGGTTCACGACGACGCCTTTCCGCTGGCCGCCGTGGAAGCCATGGGCTATCACGTGCACTTTCATGGCCAGAAAGCCCATTACGGCGTGGCCATGCTGAGCAAGCAGGCCCCGCTTGCAATCCAGAAGGGCTTTCCCGGTGATGAAGAAGATGCCCAGCGACGCATGATCATGGGGCGCTTCGCCCGCCCGGACGGAAGCGTGCTGACCGTGTTAAACGGGTATTTCCCTCAGGGCGAAAACCGCAGCCACGAAACCAAGTTTCCGGCCAAGACCCGCTTTTATGCGGATTTGCAACGCTATCTGACCGAACATCACCAGCCGGATGAGGCGGTTATCGTGATGGGAGACGTGAATATTTCCCATACGGATCTGGATATCGGCATCGGCGAACCCAACCGCAAGCGCTGGCTGCGCGAGGGTAAGTGCTCCTTCCTGCCGGAAGAACGGGAGTGGATGAACACGCTGATGGGCTGGGGACTGATCGACACCTGGCGGCTGCAGAATCCGCAGGAAAGCGAGCGTTATTCCTGGTTCGACTACCGCAGCAAGGGCTTCAACGACAATCGCGGCCTGCGTATCGACCTGATCCTCGCCACCCAGCCGCTGATAGAGCAGTTGATCGACACCGGTATCGACTACGAACTGCGCGGCATAGAAAAGCCCTCGGATCACGCCCCCATCTGGGCCACTTTTGGCTGAGGGATACATTGGAGCGGGATGGGGATAAGAGATACTTGCTGATGAGTATCTCTTTCTTCGTAGGGGCGAATTTATTCGACCAGGGTGTGGCCAGGAGCAACGCGGTCGAATGAATTCGACCCTACGGGACGAGCTGGCTTGCGGTTTTGTAGCCGCCGCTTCAGCTGGCGGATCAGACCACGCGAGACCGTCAGGCGATATGCAGTTCTTGCAGACATACCGTTACCTGCAAGTTATCAGTCCCGCTACAGCCCCAGTATTTCCTTGGCGAAGGGAATGCTGAGTTTGCGTTTGGCCTGAAAGGAAGCGTTGTCGAGCAGATCGAGAGCGGCAAGCAGGGTGCTCATATCACGTGACAGCCGGTTAAGCAGAAAGCGGCCCACATCGGTGGGCAGCTTGAAGCCGCGCAACTCGGCTCTCAGCTGCAGGGCGCTGAGCTTGCCTTCGTCATCCAGCGGTTTCAGCTGATAGGCCACGCCCCAATCGAGACGCGAAGCCAGATCCGGCAGTGCCAGCCCCAGGTTGCGCGGCGCGTTGATGGCACTGATCACCAGAGAGCCCGGAGCCCGCTCGCGGCGGCGATTGAAGAAGTTGAACACCGCCCGCTCCCACTCTGCCACCCCGGCAATGGCATCCAGATTATCCAGACACACCAGCGCCAGCAACTCCATGCCGTCCAGTATGCGCGTCGACATGTTCTGATAGCTGTCGAGCGAGATATAGGCCGCCGTCTCCCCCTCGCCATCCAGCTCGGCACAGGCGGCATGCAGCAGATGAGAGCGGCCACTGCCCTGCTGCCCCCAGAAATACAGCAGCTCGTCACCCTGGCCGATGGCCGCATTTTTAAGGGCAGTGATCAGCTGGGCGTTATCGCCCGGATAAAAACTGGCAAAGGTTTCATCATCCGGCAGCTGTACCGCCAGTGCCAACTGGGCTGGCTGGTTATCTTCTTCATCGCCGTTAATCACCTGTGGCTCCCGACCAGCTGAATTCCCGCTCACCGGTCACGGTCAGTCCGCTAATAGTGGTCAACGCCTGCAGCACGGCGGCGCGAGAGCCGGATATGTCCAGTCGATAACGCCCCTGAGAGCCGGCGCTGTCAACCACAAAAACCGACCCCACGCCATCGAGTTGGCGCAACTTGCGCTCCAGCAGTACCGAGTCTGCAAACCGGCGCAGACCGGACACCACTATGGTCAGTTCACCGCCGGCATCCACCTCGGCCAGTAACGGCTGTTCCGGCGCCGGATTGGCAGGCCGGGGCGCCCGTCTCTGTGCATGCCTTTCAACCCAGTAACGATTGAGACGCGCCATCAGTTTGGTCACCGCATCGGTGCCCGACTCCAGTTTGCCTTCGAGCAGCGGCGACGCTTGCTTGGAGCCGAACAGCTGCCAGCGGCCGCCCTCCGTGCCCTGCTCCACTGCCAGCCAGTATTCTGCGCCGTAGCGCCGGCTGGCCTCACGCAGAGCCTGGGCGGCAAACGGCTCGCGGGTGTCCAGCGTCATGTGCTCGTCCAGATCCCACAGTGGCCATAGCAGCGGTATCTGATAGGCATTAGAAGCTCGTCGCCAGGAGCGGTTTGCCTCGCTGCGGGCACGCCCCTCTTTCGATAACCACACCAGCACAGTCGGCCTCGGCGCCAGCGAAAACGGCAACTCGGCGCCTTGCAGCACGGCCAGCAACTCTGCTTCGTTGAACACGGCGTTATAACCGGATCCCGGCGGTTCGGACTGCAGGTAGCGCGACAGTTCGCGACCCACTTCATCCCGTACCCAGGAGTTCTGTGCCTGGCCGCCGGTCAGGCGATCCAGCACCAACTCCACCGCCTGGGTCCGCGCCTCGCTTCGGTTATAGGGGGCCGGGTCCAGATTAACCTCAAACACCGACTGAGCCGACGCGGCAGCCGAACACAGCAACAGCGTCGTCAGCAACAGATTTTTCAACATCAAGTTACCACTTTTGAAAAGCATAAGGCGCATGATAACCACAGACGTTAATGCAAACCAGACTCAATGGGGCTGTGCTCTGGGCAGTACCAGATTCAACAGTATGCCGACGATGCCACACAGGCTGATGCCCTGCAGGCTGAAACCGCCGATACCGAAGGCCATGCCGCCGATGCCGAAGATCAGGATCACCGCCACGATGCACAGGTTGCGTGCCTGCGACAAATCCACCTGATGCTTGATCAGGCTGTTCAGGCCGACGGTCGCGATGGAGCCGAACAGCAGAATCATGATGCCGCCCATCACCGGGGTCGGAATGCTCAGCATCAGGGCGCCGAATTTACCGACAAAGGCCAGCACGATGGCAAAGCCCGCCGCCCAGGTCATGATCACCGGGTTGAAATTCTTGGTCAGCATCACGGCGCCGGTCACCTCGGAATAGGTGGTATTGGGCGGACCACCGAACATAGACGCCCCAACGGTGGCCAGGCCATCACCCAGCAGGGTGCGGTGCAGACCCGGTTTCTTGATGTAATCCTTGCCGGTCACCGAGCTGATGGCCAGCACGTCACCGATATGTTCGATGGCGGGCGCGATGGCGACCGGCAGCATGAACAACACCGCCTGCCAATGCCATTCGGGAGCGACAAAATGCGGCAGAGAGAACCAGGCCGCCTCGCGTACCGGCGTAAAGTCGACCACGCCAAACCACAGCGCCAGGCTGTAGCCCACCGCGATGCCGGCGGTAATGGGCACCAGCCGAAATACCCCTTTGGCCACCGTGGATACCAGCAGGGTGGTCACCAGCGCCGACAGCGACAGCCACAACGCCACATCGTTGGCCATCATTTCGGATGCACCATCACCGCTCTTGCCGATGGCCATGTTCACCGCCATCGGCGCCAGCCCCAGACCGATCACCATGATCACCGGCCCGACGACCACCGGCGGCAACAGGCGAGTCAGCAAAGCGGTACCGCGCCAGCGTACCAGCTGGCTAAGCAGCACATACATGACACCGGCCGCCATCAATCCGCTCATGGTGGCGGGAATGCCCCAGGTTTGCACGCCGTACAGAATGGGGGCGATAAAGGCAAAAGAAGACGCCAGAAAAATCGGTACCTGACGCTTGGTGCACAACTGAAAAATCAGGGTGCCGAAACCGGCGGTAAACAGGGCCACGTTGGGATCCAGGCCGGTGATCAGTGGCATCAGCACCAGGGCGCCAAAGGCCACAAACAGCATCTGGGAGCCGGCCAAAGCCTGGCGCAACGGGGTATTGGCCGCACTCTGGCTGTGGGCCAGAACGTCGGGTTGATTAACTGAACTCATCTTTTATTTACCTTGAACAAACGGAAAAAAACCGGCCTGCGCCGGTTTTGACTTACTTGGTACCAAAAATCTTGTCGCCGGCATCACCGAGGCCGGGAATGATATAACCATTCTTGTCGAGCCGCTCGTCAACAGAGGCGCAATACAGCTCTACGTCCGGGTGAGCGGCTTCCAGCGCCTTGAGGCCTTCGGGGGCAGCCACCAGCACGATCACCTTGAAGTGCTGACAGCCTTTTTCCTTCAGCAAATCGATGGTGGCGATCATGGAGCCGCCGGTAGCCAGCATGGGATCGACGATCAGCGCCATCCGTTCGTCGATATGGCTGACCAGCTTGTTGAAGTAATGTACCGGTTGCAGGGTTTCTTCGTCACGATAAACCCCCACCACGCTGACCCGGGCACCGGGCATATGCTCCAGCACCCCGTCCATCATGCCCAGGCCGGCACGCAGAATCGGTACTACGGTCACTTTCTTGCCCTTGAGCTGATCAACATCGGTCGGGCCGTGCCAACCATTGATGGTGGTTTTCTCGGTTTCAAAATCGGCAGTGGCTTCATAGGTCAGCAGGCTGCCGACTTCCTTTGCCAGTTCACGAAAGCGTTTGGTACTGATATCGGCTTCCCGCATCAGACCCAGCTTGTGTTTCACCAAAGGGTGTTTAACTTCAACAACTTTCATCAACCTATTCTCCCGACGCCCTGACTGTATGCACATGCACAAAAAAACCGCGGGATTTTAGCATAAAATAGCGCCCTGCGGCAGACATTCAGGGTTAATTTTAGCAAAGGATGTCGTCTTCTTCCTGTTTAGCCTTGTTCGGCCCCTTGTTTTAAACTGTGAGTTTTAAACTGTGAGCCTGTCGTTAAAGGTGACGGGCATCTACCGAAGGTCCCCTATCAAGCGCCCGCCGGGCAATATCGAATCATCCACTCACATTCACTGCAAGAACATGGTCTGACAGGCCAACGTCGGTGGCACTGCCTCGCGCATTAAATTAGAATAGCGGCCGAAACAGTGACTAACAGCCGGCAACGGTGCCAACAGCCGCCAACAAGAGCCAACCGGTACCAGATCCGCTCCTAAATAAAATGACAAGGTAACCACTCGTGACGCAGAAAAAACCCCTGAGCTACAAAGATGCCGGTGTAGATATCGATGCCGGTAACGCCCTGGTTGAACGCATCAAAGGCGTCAGCCGTCGCACTCAACGCCCGGAAGTCATGGGTGGACTCGGGGGCTTCGGTGCCCTGTGCCAGCTGCCGACCGGTTACAAGGAACCGGTGCTGGTCGCCGGCACCGACGGCGTCGGCACCAAGCTGCGCCTGGCCATCGATCTCAAGCGTCATCAGGGCGTGGGCATCGATCTGGTCGCCATGTGCGTGAATGATCTGATTGTGCAGGGTGCCGAGCCGCTGTTCTTCCTCGACTACTACGCCACCGGCAAGCTGGACGTCGACACCGCCGCCGACGTGGTTACCGGTATCGGCGAAGGCTGCGAGCTAAGTGGTTGCGCCCTGATCGGTGGTGAAACCGCCGAAATGCCCGGCATGTACGAAGCCGGCGACTACGACCTGGCAGGTTTTTGTGTTGGTGTAGTAGAAAAAAGCGGAATTATCGACGGCACCAAAGTCGGCGCCGGTGATGCGCTGATCGCCTTAGGGTCAAGCGGCCCCCACTCCAACGGTTATTCCCTGATCCGCAAGGTGCTGGAAGTCAGCGAGGCCGATCTGCAACAGCCGCTGGGCGATGGCACCCTGGCCGATGCGCTGATGGCCCCGACCCGCATCTACGTGAAGCCGGTACTGGAGCTTATCAAGAACTTCGACATTCATGCGCTGAGCCACATCACCGGCGGCGGCTTCTGGGAAAACATTCCCCGCGTGCTGCCCAAGGGCGCCAAGGCGGTTATCGATGGCAGCAGCTGGCAGTGGCCGCAGGTGTTCAGCTGGTTGCAGCAGGCCGGTGGTGTGGAAACTCATGAAATGTATCGCACCTTCAACTGTGGTGTGGGCATGGTGATTGCCCTGCCGGCCGACCAGGCCGACGCCGCCGTCAAGTTCATGCAGGACGCGGGCGAGCAAGCCTGGGTTATCGGTCAGATCGACAATGCGGCCGACGGCGAAGAGCAGGTCGAGATCAAATGAAGCGTATCGTCGTCCTGATTTCCGGCAACGGCAGCAATCTGCAGGCGTTGCTGGATCAGTCCGCCGCCGGCCTGCTGGGCGGCGACGTGGTGGCCGTCGTCAGCAACAAGGCCGACGCCTATGGTCTGGAGCGTGCCCGCATGGCGGGCACGGCCACGGCGGTATTGCCCAGCAAGGACTACGCGGAGCGGGACAGCTTTGATGCGGCGTTAATGGCGCAGATCGACAGCTATACCCCCGACCTGGTGGTGCTGGCCGGCTTTATGCGCATCCTCACCCCCGGTTTTGTGCGCCATTATCAGGGACGAATGATCAATATTCATCCTTCCCTGCTGCCCAAATACCAGGGGCTGCATACGCATAAAAGAGCCATTGAAGCCGGTGACAGCGAGCACGGCTGCAGCGTGCACTTTGTTACCGAAGAGCTGGACGGCGGCCCGGTGGCATTGCAGGCAAGGGTACCCATCTTTGCCGGTGATGACGAAGCTGCCGTGGCCGAGCGGGTACAGGTGCAGGAGCACGCTATTTATCCGTTGGTGGTGCGCTGGTTCTGCGACGGTCGCCTGGTGATGCAGCAAGGTAGTGCCTTTTTGGACGGCACCTTGCTGCCCGCTCAGGGGCACGCCGGAGACTAATTTTCTTCTGCTACTGAAAAAGCGCGCTTGTGGTGACACAAGCGCGCTTTTTGTTGTGTGATACCAATCTAAGTAAAAATATGATCTATTTGAAACTGGATACTCGAGGAAACAGAGCCACCTCCCACGACACGCCATGAACCCATCCGTGGGGGCTCGGAAATGCCGTCCATGGCATTTCACGGTCGTGGGAGCCGATCTCTGTTGCCTCTCCTCAAGCACCGAGTTGTCTGCAGGTCGCTCCCACAGGCGACGCCGCAGCATTGGGGCGGATGAAGGGTTCTACTCCAGCGACCATCACATGACAGGATGTCATGTGCTGAGCGTCGCAGGGATGCGGTTCAGCGTGTCGGTGGAGTGAGCCCTTCGTTCGACCTTTACCGTGAAGCCAAGTAGATCAGTTAATTTCCCAGATTGGTATGATGCCGGGTAATTTCGGACAAAGGGCCCGCTCCAGCATCGCCTGTTGGCGCCATCTGCAGGGAACAAGCTCACAAATCGGTAGCGGCGATTCGTTCGCCCAGCAGGAAGAGGTTGAACTCGCCCGGTTGCATCTTGTGCCACTGCTCGTTGTTGGTCAGCGGCTGGGTGGCGATCACGGTCACGATATCGTTGGGGGTGGTTTCTTTCTGAAAGTCGATTTCGACTTCTTCGTCAATCAGCCGGGCCGGGCCGAAGGGGGCGCGACGGGTAATCCAGTGCAGGTTGTTGCTGCAATAGGTCATCAGGTATTCGCCGTCGGTAAGCAGCATGTTGAACACGCCGAGCGCACGCAACTGATCGCACAGGCCGGCCACATAACGGAACATGGCGGCCATGTCCGTGGCATCATGGGGTTTGGTGGGAAACTGGCGCTCCATGGCATCCAGAATCCAGCAAAAGGCGAGTTCGCTGTCGGTTTCACCCACCGGCTTGTGGCGCCCGGTTTCAAGATGGTCGTAACCGCTCAACTGGCCGTTGTGGGCAAAGGTCCAGTACCGGCCCCACAGCTCCCGGGTAAAGGGATGGGTATTTTCCAGCGCGATACCGCCCCGGTTGGCCTGGCGAATATGGCTGACCACAGAGCAGCTCTTGATCGGATACTCCTGCACCAGCCTGGCGATGCGCGACTGGCTGGACGGCTGCGGATCCTTGAAGGTACGCAAGCCCTTGCCTTCGTAAAACACGATACCCCAGCCATCCTTGTGGGGGCCGGTACGGCCGCCCCGCTGCATCAGGCCGGTAAAGCTGAAGCAGATATCGGTGGGTACGTTGGCGCTCATCCCTAGCAATTCACACATATCGCTTACTCTTGCTCCATTTCTTTTTCGACCAATTGAATCAGGATATGAATGATCTTGATGTGCACTTCCTGAATGCGATCCGCATAACCAAAGTGAGGGACGCGAATTTCCACATCCGCCAGACCGGCCATTTTGCCGCCGTCCTTGCCGGTCAGGGCAATGACCTGAATGCCCTTGGCCTTGGCCGCTTCAATGGCCTTGAGAATATTGCCGGAGTTACCGCTGGTAGAGAGGCCGAACAGCACGTCCCCTTCCCGCCCTACCGCTTCCAGATAGCGGGAAAATACGTATTCATAACCGAAGTCGTTGGCAACGCAAGACAAATGGCTGGGATCGGAGATGGCGATGGCCGGATAGCCCGGGCGGTTTTCCCGATAGCGCCCGGTCAGCTCTTCGGCAAAGTGCATGGCATCGCAATGAGAGCCGCCGTTGCCGCAAGACAACACCTTGCCACCGGCCTTGAAGCTGTCGGCCAGCAACTTGGCCGCCTGCTCGATGGCCTGAATGTTGGCATCATCGGCCAGAAAGCGATTCAGCACATCGGCGGCGTCGGTCAGTTCGCTACGGATCAGATCCTGATACATGAAATTGCCTCTCACTCACGATAAAAGGGCATTTTGGCATAAGTCACCCGCAGCGGGAAGCCGGGCGCTCCCAGCCACCGCCTGTTGTGGTGAGAGTGCGGCAGAATCGGGAAGAATAGCGCCCTTTTCTTTAACTTTTTCGCAGCTTGCTTTAAACATTTGTATGAATTACAACTAGGAGCACCCAAACAGGTCAGACCTCACAGCCGCACTGATGCCGGTAAAAGGAGTTATTGATGATTACCCTGCTGCTACTGCTGATTTCCTGGAGCATTCTGGCGTACCGCCGCTCTCGCCTGTCCACAACCACGCTTGTCAGCGCATTGGTACTGGCGATGGGCACCCTGCTGGGCGAGGTTCACTCCAGTCTCTGGCTGATTTTTGCCGTGCTGGCCGCGTTATTTAACCTGACGCCGCTGCGATCCGGCCTGCTCAGCCGCCCGCTGTTCGGCTTGTATAAAGGGCTGATGCCGGAGATGTCTTCCACCGAGCGCGAAGCCATCGAGGCCGGCACCACCTGGTGGGAGGCCGAGCTGTTTCGCGGCAAACCGAACTGGCAAACCCTGCACAACTACCCCAAACCGCAACTCAGTGCCGAAGAGCAGGCTTTTATGGATGGTCCGGTAGAGCAGGTATGCCGCATGACCAACGACTGGGAGGTGACCCACGAACGCGCCGATCTGTCGCCCGAGGTCTGGGATTACCTGAAAAAGCAGGGCTTCTTCGCCATGATCATCGAAAAGCAGTATGGCGGCCTGGCGTTTTCTGCCTACGCCCAGTCCCGCATCCTGCAAAAACTGTGCAGTACCAGCGCCGTGCTGGCTTCAACCGTCGGCGTGCCCAACTCGCTCGGCCCGGGCGAGTTGCTGCAGGAATACGGCACCCGGGAGCAAAAGGATCACTATCTGCCCCGGCTGGCCCGCGGCGAAGAGGTTCCCTGTTTTGCCCTCACCGGCCCGGAAGCCGGCTCGGACGCCGGCGCCATTCCCGATGTGGGCCTGGTGTGCATGGGCGAGTGGCAGGGCGAACAGGTACTGGGCATGCGTCTGACCTGGAACAAACGCTACATTACCCTGGCGCCCATCGCCACCGTGCTCGGGCTGGCGTTCAAGCTGAAAGATCCGCAAGGCTTGCTGGGCGGCGAGACCGATCTCGGCATTACCTGCGCCCTGATCCCCACCACCACTCTCGGCGTAAGAATAGGCCGCCGTCATTTTCCGCTGAACGTGCCCTTTCAGAACGGCCCCACTCAGGGCGAAGATGTGTTCGTGCCCATCGACTTCATCATCGGTGGTCGGCGAATGGCCGGTCAGGGCTGGCGCATGCTGATGGAATGCCTGTCGGTAGGCCGCGGCATCACCCTGCCCTCAACCGGCACCGCCGGTACCCGGGTCTCGGCACTGGCCTCCGGTGCCTACAGCCGTATTCGTCGCCAGTTTCGGCTGCCCATCGGCAAAATGGAAGGCATCGAAGAGCCGCTGGCTCGCCTCGGCGGTAACGCCTACCTGTCCGATGCCGCCAGCATGCTGACCGTAACCGGCATCGATCTGGGCGAAAAGCCTTCGGTGGTGTCGGCCATCGTCAAATATCATCTCACCGACCGCAGTCAGCGCAGCATCATCGACGCCATGGACATTCACGGCGGCAAGGGTATCTGCATGGGGCCCAACAACTACCTGGCCCGCGGCTATCAGGGCGCACCCATCGCCATCACGGTCGAAGGCGCCAACATCCTGACCCGCAGCATGATCATCTACGGCCAGGGAGCCATTCGCTGCCATCCTTACCTGCTGGCGGAGATGCTGTCGGTGCAGGAGCCGGATGCCGGCAAGGCGCTGACGCAATTCGACCAGGCCCTGTTTGGTCATCTCGGCTTTGCCATCGGTAACCTGGTGCGCAGCCTCTGGTTCGGCTTCACCGGGGCGCGCTTCAGCCCGACGCCGGTTTCTGATGACACAGCGCCTTATTACCGCCAGATGAATAGGTTGAGCGCCAACCTGAGCCTGTTGTCGGACCTGGCCATGGCCAGCCTGGGCGGTGAACTCAAGCGCAAGGAACGACTGTCGGCCCGCCTCGGTGACGTGCTGAGTCAGCTGTATCTGGTGTCCGCCACCCTCAAGCGCTTCAACGACGAAGGCCGCCCGGCCGAAGTGTTGCCGCTGGTGCACTGGGCCTGTCAGGATGGCCTGTACCGGGCACAAGTGGCACTGGTGGAGTTGCTCGACAACTTTCCCGCCCCCCTGTTGGGCAAAACCCTCAAATTTCTGCTGATGCCCTATGGGGCCCCGTTCAAACGGCCTTCGGACCGGCTGGATCATCAGGTTGCCCGCGCCCTGCAAACACCGGGACCGGTTCGCCAGCGCATCGGCGACGGGCTTTATCTGGCCGCCGAAGACGGCAACCCGCTGGGCATGCTGGAGCAGGCCTTCACCGACGTCCTCGCCGCCGAGCCGGTATTCGACAAAATCACCCAAATCCTCGGCCGCCGGGCCTTCACCCGGCTGGATCAGCTGGCTAAAGAGGCTCTGAGCGCCGACATCATTGACTCACAAGAAGCCGCCCTGCTGCAGCAGGCGGAAGTCAGCCGCTTGCGCACCATCAACGTCGACGACTTCGAGCCACAGGCGCTGGTGGCCAACAAGGCGCTGTTCAATGACGCCATGCTGA
The DNA here is from genome assembly GCF_039539745.1 of Oceanisphaera sediminis. Lineage (NCBI taxonomy): Bacteria > Pseudomonadati > Pseudomonadota > Gammaproteobacteria > Aeromonadales > Aeromonadaceae > Oceanisphaera > Oceanisphaera sediminis. The sequence goes on along the minus strand of NZ_BAABDS010000004.1, from coordinate 71,913 downwards.
ACAAGAGCACTTGATTGATGCTGGTCACCCGAGGCTTTTTGAGTACAATAATGATATACATTTAATACAATTAACTTGCAGGTCTGGCACATGGTCGTAAAACCCCGTATCGCAGCATTAATCAACCATTTGCAGCAAGGGCTGCTGGAACGGGACACCCCAGCCAGGCTGGCGCTGCTGGCGGCATTGTCCGGTGAACACCTGCTGTTGCTGGGCCCGCCCGGTACCGCCAAGAGTGAACTGGCTCGCCGCCTGCACACCCTGGTGGATGACGGCCGTTACTTCGAGCGGCTGCTGACTCGCTTTTCGGTGCCGGAAGAACTGTTCGGCCCGCTGTCCATCAAGGCGCTGGAGCAGGACCGCTACCTGCGCCAGACCAAGGGCTATCTGCCGGAAGCCGCCATCGCCTTTATCGATGAAATATTCAAGGCCAACAGCGCCATCCTCAACAGCCTGCTGACTCTGCTCAACGAACGCCAGTTCGACAACGGCAGCGAACGGGTGCGAGTGCCGCTGGTTTCGGTGATTGCCGCCAGCAACGAGCTGCCCGACGGCGCCGAGCTGAACGCGCTATACGACCGTTTTCTGCTGCGTTTTCAGGTGGCGCCGATACAGGACGACAGCTTTACCGCCCTGCTGACCCTGAATCACAATTATCAAGCACCCTCGCCCGAGCAGTGCCTGAGCCAGGACGATCTGAGTGCCATTCGCGACGGTGCCGAGCAACTGCCGCTGGCCGATGCGCTGATCCGGCTGCTGCACAGCCTGCGTGCCTTTCTGGCCGAGCAGGATATTCCGGTGTCGGATCGACGCTGGCGCAAGGTGGTCAAGCTGCTCAAGGTGTCCGCCTTCTGCAACAACGAGGCCGAAGCCGGCCTGTTCGATGCCTGGCTGTTGCCCCACTGCCTGTGGCAGCAACCGGAACAGTTCGAGCAACTGAACGACTGGCTGCACCGACACATCGCCGCCGATCCGGGTTTCAGCCCCGAACTGATCACCGAGCTGGTCGACAGCTGGCAGCAGCGGCTGGAGCAGGATGCGGATCCGGTGCTGCCGGCATTGAACGAACAGGGCTATCAGCTCTATCTGGACGAGCAGGGCCAACCGGTCACGGAAGCCCGGGGCCAGCGGCCGCGCCGCAATGCCCAGGGCGAGCCACTCTATCGTCAGCCCCGACTGCCGGACGCCAGCTTTACCGCCGATGAAATTCGCAACCTCGGCGGCAGTCTGGACCAATACCAGCCGCTGCTGGAAAGCTATCAGCGCCCCACCGCCCTGCAGCCCAAAGCCTGGCCGGCGGCGCACATCGCCTCGCGTCTGCGCCAGCTCGATGAACGCATCGACGAGCTGACTCATTATCTGGGTTGGCTGGACCGGCAGCTGAACGGCCTGAGCGAGCGCCTGCGCCAGCATCTATGGCTGGAGCAGGATCTGGCTAATCAGGCGACGCGTCAGCTGGAACGCCAGCAACAGCAATTGCAACAGCAACGGGAACGGTTACAACAGCTGCACCGTGACTTTGCCGCCCTGCCGGTCGAGGACTGAGCCGTGAGCGCCCCTCTGCCACCCGGACTGAGCCCACTGGCATCGATTCCGGAACACCTGTTTGCGCTGGTGGTGACCCACCCGCTCGGCAGCCTGCTGCCCAGGGCCACCCAGGTGCAACACATGCTGGAACAACTGGATAAGGGCAAACTGCCACGGCCCGGTAGCTGGCTCAACAGCAGTACCGAACGCCGACTTCGCCAGTTACTGGTGCGATCCGGCGCCCTGGATTACTGCAAGCAAACCCCGGAAGTGACCCAGGCGGTGGTGCAGGACATTCTGCTGGCGCTGGAGCTGGTAGAGCTGAGCTGGCCGGCCACCGCCGGCGGGCTGACGCTGCACGGAACACCGGCCTGCCTGGCGGAAACCCGCGCCCGGGCACGTCATACTCGCACCGAGCTGAACAAGCTGGCCGAACAGTGGCAGCACAGGGTCAGCCTGTGGCAGTCGCTGGATCAGGTGGCGGAAGAGCTGGGCATAGCCCCGGCCATCGGCACCGATCAGAACAGCGGCCAGCTACGCGATCGCGCCTGGTTTGATCTGTTGCGGCTCAGCCAGTGGGTGGCACAAATTCAGCCATTGCAGCGTCTGCTGCAGTTGCTGGGCCAGCAAAGGCCCAATCCGGAGCAAAGCGCCAGCCTGAGCCGGCTGATGCAACAGATGAGTCCGAAGGAGCAAGGTCCGCAGGAGCGAAAAATACCCGGTGTTCCGATGGAAACCCAGGGCATTACCCGCTCCGACAATCTGGCCCGCATGCTGCCGCTGGAAGCGGCCTTCATGGGCCACGAGGTGCTGCACATGCTGTGGCATGCCCGCCGGGCCGAGCAGGGGCTGCTCAGCTATGCGGTGGCCGGGGTCATGCCCATCGACGCCGGCAACGACTGGACGTCTCCCCGCTCCGGCAAGGGTGAAGGTGCCGGTCAGGGTCTGCAACAGGGACCCCTTATTCTGTGTCTGGATACCTCGGCTTCCATGCACGGCATGGCGGAACAGGTCTCGAAAGCGCTGGTGCTCGAAACCCTGCGCCTGGCCAAAAAGCAGAATCGAGGTTGTCTTATCTACCTGTTCGGCGGCGCCGATGAACTGCTGACCCTGGACAATCAAACCCTGACCCTGCCCGAGCTGCTGGACATGCTGCGCGGCTCCTTCAGCGGCGGCACCGACGTCAATACGCCGCTGCAGGCGGCCTTGCAGCGGCTGCAGCAGCAAGGCTGGCAGCAGGCGGATATTCTGCTGGTGAGTGACGGCGAGTTTCAGGTCGACGCCGCCCTGCGCCAGCAGGTAGACCAGGCCAAGGAAAAGCAGGGGGTGCGCCTGTTCGGGTTACAGCTTGGCTATGCCACCGCCCTGCACGCCATGAGCCAGCTATGCGATCCGGTGCATCTGTTCAGCGACTGGAAAAGCCTGGAGCAGGCCGCACGCCTGCAGTAATGGCCGTTTATCCCCGGCGCAGCAACACCTGCCGGGGTTCGCCGGGACCAAAATAGTCCGGCTCCTCAGTTTCAAATTCGAATCCCAGCGAGCGGTAGAGTCCCGCCGCCGGGTTATTCGGGTGTACGGTCAAGCGCTGCTCGCAACAGCCGCGCTGTGCCAGCTCGGCCAGCAATCGTTGCAGCAATGCCTTGCCGATCCCCATGCCACGCTGCCGTTCATCCACCGCCAGCGACAGAATCCAGCCCTGCTCTTTCGCCTCGCCCATGCTGCCCAGGGCATATCCCACAAGCCCCGCTTCGCTTTCCGCTACCAGCAGGGTGCCCGGCCACAGATCAAGCGCCTGACGAATAAAAAAATCAGGATAGCCGTGTTCACCAAAGCCTCCCAGCTCCAGCCGAAAGACCTCTCCCAAATCGGCCTTGGTCGCCGCTCTTATCTTCATTCTCACTCCCGGGCCTGCATGTCGGCCAATACTCGTTACATGGCGGTAAATGGTAAAGCAAAGTCCGCGGTCGGCATAATGCTGACAGACTCTAGAGGCAATACAGCCGCCTCTTCTTCACTTCCGAGTCTCCGGTTGGCTGTGCCAACAGGCAACGCCGGAGCATCAAGGAGGACAAAGGGATCTGCTCCGCCGACCGTTAGCGCCATGGATCGCGCCGTCGAGCCTCCATGGATGGATTCACGGCGGGTCGGAGGAGCGGACCCTTTGTTCGGGATTGAGATCCTGGGGCTGGTCAAATAACAACCGAATCGATGTCATGCACTAAGCTCTAATGAGTATCGAGTGGGAGCAGATAATATGAGCTGGCGTGGGCCGTTATTATTGTTAGTGCTGTTATTGTGGCTAGGGCTGGGAATGCAGGCGTTGGCGCAAGAGCGTTACTGGCAGCTTGACGTCAAGGGCGGCATCGGCCCCGGCACCTCGGACTTTATCGTCACCGAGCTGAATCAGGCACAGACAGAAAAACCCGCCTTCGTACTGCTGAACATGGATACCCCCGGCGGCCTTTACAGCGCCACCCGGGACATCATCACCGCCATACTGGAATCACGCATACCGGTCGTGGTCTATGTGTCACCCGGTGGCGCCCGTGCCGCCTCGGCCGGCACCTATATCCTCTATGCCAGCCATGTGGCCGTCATGGCGCCGGGTACCCATCTGGGCGCGGCCACGCCGGTGCAGATAGGCGGCCCTTCCCTGCCTGGTACGCCGACCGAAAAGGACAAGAGCACAGACAAGAGTGAAGACGAAGACCCGCAGGATACGTCGTCTCCCGGTAGCACCGCCATGGAACGCAAGACCCTGAACGATGCCATCGCCTATATTCGTTCTCTGGCCCAGCTGCGCGGACGCAACGCCGACTGGGCCGAGCTGGCGGTACGCGATGCCGCCACTCTCACCGCCACCGAAGCGCTGGACAAAAATGTCATCGAGCTGATCGCCGACGATATACCGGCCCTGCTGCAGGGCCTTGACGGTCGCACACTGGAGCTACACGGCAGCAGCTATACCTTTGCCAGCTCCGGACTGCAGGGCGAGCAGCGCCAGCCCGACTGGCGCCAGCGCTTTATCATCACCATCAGCAACCCCAATATCGCCTATCTGCTGATGCTGGTCGGCGTCTATGGTCTGCTGCTGGAGTTTTACAGCCCCGGCTTTGGCGTGGCCGGGGTCACCGGCGCCATCTGCCTGATGCTGGCCTTGCTGGCGTTGCAGATGCTGCCGTTCAGTACCGCCGGACTGGCCCTGCTGGGGCTGGGGCTGGCATTGATGGTGGCCGAGGGGCTCTCTCCCAGTTTCGGTATTCTGGGCGGTGGTGGCCTGGTCGCTTTCGTCATCGGATCCGTGCTGCTGTTCGACACTCCGGATCAGGCATTCAGGGTGGCCTGGCCTTTTATCGCCGCCTTTACCCTGTTTTCACTGACCCTGATCCTGGTGGTGGTGCGAATGCTGGTTAAACAACGTCATGCCGCACCGGTGTCGGGCGCAAACGCCATGATCGGGGAACAGGGCATCGCCCTGACCGTCATTGACCCCACCGGCACCGTTATGGTGCAGGGCGAACGCTGGCAGGCCCGCAGCCGGCAACCCGTTGCCGCCCATCAGCCCATCGTGGTGCTGGCGGTAGAAGATCTCACCCTCAACGTCGCTCCGGCGAAGGAGACTCCGTCATGATCATCGATTTTCTCTACTTCCAACTGCTGATAGTGATCCTGGTGGTGATGCTGTTTGCCAGCATGTTTCGAATACTGCGGGAATACGAACGGGGGGTGATCTTCCTGCTGGGGCGTTTTTACAAGATAAAGGGGCCCGGCTTCATCATCCTGATCCCCTTCGTGCAGCAAATGGTGCGCGTCGATCTGCGTATCATTACCATGGACGTGCCGTCGCAGGATCTGATCTCCAGAGACAACGTCACGGTGCGGGTGAATGCCGTGCTCTATTTCCGGGTGCTGGATCCGCAGAAGGCCATCATCAATATCGAAAATTTTCTCGAAGCCACCAGTCAGCTGGCCCAAACCACCATGAGATCGGTACTGGGTCAGCATGAGCTGGACGAGATCCTCTCGGCCCGGGACACCCTCAATGCAGACTTGCAACGTATTCTGGATCAGAGCACCGACAACTGGGGTATCAAGGTCACGGCGGTAGAAATAAAACACGTCGATCTGGACGAGTCGATGATCCGCGCCATCGCCCGCCAGGCCGAGGCAGAGCGGTCTCGTCGGGCCAAGGTGATCCACGCTACCGGTGAGCTGGAAGCCTCCAAGCAGTTGCTGGAAGCCGCCCGCATGCTGGGCCAGCAGCCGGAAGCGATACAATTACGTTATCTGCAGACGTTGACAGAAATTACCAACGACAACAGCAAGATCATCGTGTTTCCGCTGCCGATGGATCTGGGCAAGTTACTGCAGCCCATCATAGAGCCGGCCGCTGCACCGAAAGATCCCCAGTCACCCAGCGAGATCACCTGATTTGCAAGGCTCCATCACCCTTGCTGGCCCCGCTTCTGTGGGGCCAGGTAAGTAATACCAATTTGAATAAACATCTGATCATTTTAACCCCGGGTTCAGAGGCAACACAGCCGCCTCCCACGACACGCAATGAACCCATCCATGGGGGCTCGGAAATGCCGTCCCTGGCATTTCACGGTCGTGGGAGTCGTTCTCTATTGCCTCTTCTCGAGCATCGAGTTGTCTGTAGACGGCGCTAACAGGCAACGCCGGTGCATCAAGGAGGACAAAGGGATCTGCTCAGCCGACCATTCGCGCCACGGATGGCGCGGCTGAGCCTAGAGGGGGCAGCTTGCTGCCGTGACGAAGTGCTTTAGTCTGATCGAACATCCAGTGAATGTTCGCAGTAGGCTAAAGCAGTGAGTGTCACGTCCCACGGCGAGTCGGCGGAGCGGGCCCTTTGTGCGACTTTTATACAAAAGCGGAATAGATCATTTGTTTATTGGGATTGGTATAATTCAGCCTGACAGGATATGGGATAAGGACCCACTAAAAAGCCCGACTCATGGTCGGGCTTTTTAGTTCGAGTATCTTTTAGTTCGAGTATCTTTTAGTTCGAGGTATCCAGCGGCTCGAAGTTTTTCACCAGTTCATCCAGCGCCTTCAGCTGAGCCAGGAAGGGTTCGAGCTTGGCCAGCGGCAGGGCGCTGGGGCCGTCGCACTTGGCATTGGCCGGATCGGGATGCGCTTCCAGGAAGAGTCCGGCCAGGCCCGTCGCCAGACCTGCGCGTGCCAGATCCACTATCTGCTCCCGGCGACCGCCTGAGGCTTCGCCCAGCGGATCGCGGCACTGCAGGGCATGGGTCACGTCGAAGATGATGGGGGCACCACCGGTGGCCTGTTTCATCACGCCGAAGCCCAGCATGTCGACCACCAGGTTGTCATAACCGAAGTTGGCACCCCGTTCGCACAGCATCAGCCGGTCGTTGCCGCATTCGATAAACTTGTCGACGATATTCTTCATCTGCCCCGGGCTCAGGAATTGGGGCTTCTTGATGTTGATCACCCGGCCGGTTCTGGCCATGGCTTCCACCAGATCGGTCTGCCGGGCCAGAAAGGCCGGCAGCTGGATCACGTCCGCCACTTCGGCCACCGGTGCCGCCTGATCGGGCTCGTGCAGGTCGGTAATCACCGGCACCTTGAAGGTGTCTTTCACTTCCTGCAGCAGTTTCATGCCCTCTTCCAGGCCGGGGCCACGAAAGGAATGAATGGAGGAGCGGTTGGCCTTGTCCCAACTGGCCTTGAACACATAGGGAATGCCGAGCTTGTCGGTCACCTTGACGTAATGTTCGCAGGCCCGCATGGCCAGATCACGCGACTCAAGTACGTTGATACCGCCGAACAACACGAAGGGCTGATCGTTGGCAACGGGAATATGATTGATATGAACGGTTTTCATCAAGACTGCTCCTAATGGAGGGTTTTGGGGCCCAGATCCAGGGCCACTATCTGGGCTTTGAGCACATCGGCCACCGGATCTTCCGGGCAGTGCTCGATAAAGAACTCAAAATCATCGGCGGCAAGCTGATCGCAGTCGAGTTGCTCGAACAGAAATCCCCGATCACGCCGTTCAAACGGACAGTCGGGCTTGAGCTTGAGCAACAGCTGGCTGCAGGCCAGGGCCTGGGAAAATTGCTTGTGATGAATAAAGGACGCCTTGGTCACGTTCAGCAGTCGAGTCAGTATGTCCAGCTTTTCGGCGGCCTTGAGATGATTGGGTTTGATGCGGGCCAGATTACCCCGGGCACCACGCAGCAATTGCTCCATTTCATGACGAGACAAGTGACGGCCGGTGAAGGGGTCGATAACCACGCCTTCTTTCTTGAACCAGACACGCACCAGAAAATGCCCCGGAAAGCCGATACCCTCGGCCTTGATCCCGAAACGCTCGCACAGGTGCAGCAACAGAATACCCAGGGTCACCGGAATGCCGCGACGACGGCTCAGCACCCGGTTCATCAGGCAGTTATCGCTGGAGAAAAAACGCTCCCAGTCACCGGCCATGCCCAGAGGGCCATAGAGTGCCGACAGCAGTTGTTGCGCCGTCGGTCGCTCCTGATCTTTCAGCTGCTCGGCCAGCTCCTGCTCCAGCGCAAAGAGGCTGACTTGTGCCTGATCTCGTGCCTTGAGCCCGTAGAGGCTTTCCACCACGTCCAGGGCCAATGTCATCAGACTGCGAGGCTCGTCGCTTGACCAGCCATCACTGATGTTTGTTTTCAGCATTCAGCCTCCCGGGCCACTGTGCCAGTGTTATTCGTTCCTGACCGCCATAATCGCGCAGGGTTTCCACTTGCTGGTAGCCCAGCGCCATAAAGTCGTTGCGCACCAGGGCGCCCTGCTGCCAACCGTGCTCCAGCAGCAACCAGCCACCAGGCTCAAGATGCTCGCGAGACTGGTCAATCAAATAGTGCAGATCCGCCATGCCCTGCTGCTCCGCCACCAGCGCCGACGCCGGCTCGAAACACACATCTCCTGATTGTAAATGAGGATCGGCGGCGTCGATATAGGGCGGATTGGACAGTATCATGTCAAAACAGAGCCCTCCCAGCGGCGCGAACCAGCTGCCCTGACGTACCTCGACATCCAGCTCCAGCCGGGCGGCGTTGCGCCGGGCCAGCGCCGCCGCGTCGGGGTTATATTCCACCGCCAGCACCGTATCGGCGGGACGTTCGCTTTTCAGCGCCAGCGCGATGGCGCCGGTGCCGGTACCCAGATCCACCAGGGTGGCCGGCCGCGCAGGCAAACGGGCCAGGGCCGCTTCGATGATGATTTCGGTGTCGGGTCGAGGGATTAGGGTGGCGGGTGAGACTTCCAGCGCCAGCGACCAGAATTCGCGCTCGCCGGTCAGATAGGCCACCGGCTCACCGCTCTTCCGGCGGGCCAACAGGGCCGCCAGCCGCTCACTCTCGGCCGCCGTCGGCTCGTATTCCGGCCACGCCAGCAGAAAACTGCGCGGCTTCGCCAGTACATGACACAGCAATACGTCCGCATCCACCGCCGGCGACTCGCCCCCCGCCAGTTGCGATCGCAGCCACTGCCGCCATTGCGCCAGGGTCATTACTGCTCCGCCAGCGAGGCCAGCAAATCGGCCTGGTGTTCCTGCAATATCGGCTGGGTCAGCATGTCGAGCTGACCTTCCAGCACTTCGCTCAGCCGGTACAGGGTCAGGTTGATACGATGATCCGACACCCGTCCCTGCGGGTAGTTGTAGGTACGAATGCGGTCGGAACGATCGCCGGTGCCCAGCAGATTGCGACGGGTGTTCTGCTCTTCGGCATGGCGCTTGTCCTGCTCCATCTGCGCCAGCCGCGAGTTCAGTACCGCCATCGCCTTGGCCCGGTTTTTATGCTGCGAACGTTCATCCTGACATTCCACCACCATGCCGGACGGCAGGTGGGTAATACGAATGGCCGAGTCGGTTTTATTGACGTGCTGACCACCGGCGCCGGAGGCCCGAAAGGTGTCGATCTTGAGATCGGCGGGGTTGATGTCGATGGCTTCGGCTTCCGGCACTTCGGGCATCACCGCCACCGTGCAGGCGGAGGTATGAATGCGGCCCTGAGACTCGGTCTCGGGCACCCGTTGCACCCGATGGCCGCCCGACTCGAACTTGAGTTGACCGTAGACGCCGACTCCTTCGATGCGGGCAATCAGCTCCTTGAAACCGCCGTGCTCGCCCTCGTTGGCGCTGATGATTTCCACCCGCCAGCGTTGCTGCTCGGCGTAACGGCTGTACATGCGAAACAGGTCGCCGGCGAAGATGGCAGCCTCGTCGCCGCCGGCACCGGCGCGGATTTCCAGAAAGCAGTTGTTGTCGTCGTTGGGATCCTTCGGCAGCAGCAGTATCTGCAGCTCGACGCTCAGGGCTTCGATGGTGTCCTTGGCGGCGTCGATTTCTTCCTGCGCCATCAGCTTCATCTCGGCGTCGTCTTCCGCCAGCATCTCTTTGCCGGCAGCCAGGTCGGCTTCGGCCTGACGATAACGGCGAAAACAGCCGACCACGTCTTCCAGTTGGGAATATTCACGAGTCAGGGCCCGGTAGCGGTCCTGATTATTGATAACAGAGGCTTCGCCCAGCAGCGCCTGCACCTCTTCGTAACGCTCCTGCAGGCCTTCCAGTTTCTTCAGTATGGATATGTTCATGATGTCTCGCCGCTGTGGCTCAATCAGCGCTGACCAAGCTTCAGGCTCTGGGCCAGCACGGCCAGGATTTCCTGCTCGCCGTCTTTGCCCGCCTGGTTCAGCGCCTGAGTAGGAGTGTGGATCAGTTTGTTGGTAAGCCGACGTGCCAGCCGCTGCATGGTTTGCGCGGCATCTTCGCCGTGAGCCAGCGCCCGTAGGGCATGGTCCAGTTCCTGCTGTTGCATCTGCTCGGCCTGGCTGCGGTAATCGCGAATCAGGTTCACCGACTCGAGCGAGCGGAACCAGGCCATGAATTGATCCCGCTCATCCAGAATGATGAGTTCGGCCTGACCGGCGGCCCGTTTTCGGCTCTCCAGATTCTGCTCGATGATGCCCTGTAAATCGTCCACCGTGTACAGATAGGCGTCGTTAAGCTCATCGACCTCGGGCTCGATATCCCGCGGCACCGCGATGTCGACCAGCAGAATGGGCTGCTGGCGACGTGCCTTGAGCGCCCGTTCTACCATGCCCTTGCCGATGATCGGCAGGGGGCTGGCGGTGGAGCTGATCACGATATCGGCCTTGGGCAGATAGTCGGGAATCTGCTCCAGGGTCATCACCTCGGCACCAAACTCCTGCGCCAGGTTTTGGGCCCGATCCAGGGTACGGTTGGCCACCATCATTTTGGTGACCGACTGTTCCTTGAGATGACGCGCCACCAGTTCGACGGTTTCACCCGCCCCCACCAGCAACACCCGGGTACGGCTGAGATCGGAGAAGATACGCTTGGCCAGGCTGACGGCGGCAAAGGCCACCGACACGGCACTGGCACCAATTTCGGTTTCGGTGCGCACCCGCTTGGCCACGGAAAACGTCTTCTGAAACAACCGTTCCAGCACGCCCTTGAGAGAGCCGACCTGATGCGACTGGCCATAGGCCTGCTTGATCTGACCCAGTATTTGCGGCTCTCCCAATACCAGGGAGTCCAGTCCACAGGAAACCCGCATCAAGTGTCGTGCGGCCTCTTCGCCGCTGTGCTGATACAGACAGGCGGTCAGTTCATCTTCATCCAGCCGATGAAAATGCTGCAGCCAGTGCCGCACCGAATCGCTGTCGCCATCGGGCTCCAGACAGCAGTAAAGCTCGGTGCGGTTACAAGTCGACAGTATCACCACCTCGTTTACGCCTTGGGTATGCATCAGCTCCCGAAGTGCCTTGGGGGCAATTTCAGGTCCGAATGCCACCCGTTCGCGCAGGGCGACGGAAGCTGTCTTGTGATTAATTCCCAGTACCAACAGGTTCATGAGGGTTTTGCGCGGCTCACAGCATCTTTCGAATAGCCGGCTATTGTACGAGAAAGACCGGGGCTTTAAAAGGCGCTGACCTTGCCCTTATACTGACGACAAATTTCATTCCGGGGTTATCCGTGCGTATTTTACTGTTCACCTTTGCTTTGCTGTGGCTGTCGGGCTGTGCCTACCAGGCTCAGCAAGCCCCCGTCGGCTCCTGGCAAGCCCAGAAAACCACCCTGGCTCAATTGCAGCAATGGCAGCTGTCGGCGCGGCTCGGCATTATCACCCCCGATGAACGTGGCAGCCTCAGCCTGTTCTGGCGTCAGAACAGCGATGACTACCGCATGAACCTGACCAATGTGGTCGGCAAACGGGTGTTCGATTTGAGTCGGCGTCAGGGGCTGGTGGTGCTGACCGACAGCGAGGGCCGGCAACATCAGGCCACCGATGCCCGCGAGCTGGTGTTTCGCCTCACCGGTTGGGATCTGCCGGTCGAGCAGTTGTCGTACTGGATAAAGGGCCTGCCGGGGGAAGCGGATCAGGTGGAATATGACGCCGACGGGCGCCCCGAAACCATAGTGGCCCATGGCTGGCGACTGCGTTATCTGGGCTATACCCGGATTGACGGACTCTGGCTGCCCAGCCGGCTCGATCTGAGCCACGACACCACCACCCTGCGTCTGGCCATCAACCAATGGGAGCTGAAATGATGATGGTGCTGCCGGCTCCGGCCAAGCTGAATCTGTTTCTGTACATTACCGGTCGCCGGGATGACGGTTACCACAACCTGCAAACCCTGTTTCAGTTTGTCGACCACGGTGACAGCCTGGGCTTCGAGCCCGCCCCCGACGGCGAGCTGTCGCTGCATCCCGCCCTGCCCGGGGTGGCCGAGGAACAAAATCTGATCATCAAGGCCGCCCGTCTGCTGCAACACCACACCGGCTGCACTCAGGGGGCGCGCATTCACCTGACCAAGCGCCTGCCGATGGGCGGTGGCCTGGGCGGTGGCTCCAGCGATGCCGCCACCACCCTGGTGGCCCTGAACCGGTTATGGCAGCTCGGGTTGCCAACCGAACAACTGGCACAACTGGGGCTGACACTCGGTGCCGATGTGCCGGTATTTATCCGCGGCCAGGCCGCCTTTGCCGAAGGCGTGGGCGACATTCTGACTCCGGCTCACCCGCCAGAGCCCTGGTATCTGGTGCTGCATCCCGAGATTGAAGTGGCCACCGCCGCCGTGTTCAACGACCCGGAACTCACCCGTAACAGCCCGGTATTAAGCCTGCAACAACGGCTGGCGTTACCCTGGCAAAACGATTGTGAACCCCTGGTCAAAAAGCACCACCCCGAGGTTGCCAAGCTCCTTGGCTGGTTGCTAGAATACGCGCCGTCAAGAATGACGGGCACCGGAGCCTGTATTTTCGCCAGTTTTGGCAGCCGGGAAAAGGCAGAACAAACCCTGGCAAAGGCACCGGAAGGCACACGCGGATTTGTCGCGAAAGGCTGCAATTTATCGCCACTTTTCAGTGCATTACAGAAAATGGACGCCGCCACCCCGTCATCAAACACGGCAACCTAGACAACGATTGCAGAAACCGGGGATGGGCCCTGTTTCGCTCTTGGTTTCAAGAGTCAATCGGTTGTTCAGTGACACCTGCAGGACGACAGAGCACAAGGCCCACTTGCCGTCCGGGTTTTTAACCCGACTACCTGCCAGGCGCACGACAGACTAGAATAGAATTCTAAAACAGACTGGATAGCGGATGTTTGTTCCGTGATAACGGGTTCACGGCCCCGTCCAGTCTCGCCACCCATGAAGCAACCCCGAGGTTTTCAACCGTGCCCGACATGAAGCTGTTTGCTGGTAATGCTACGCCGGAACTCGCCCAACGTATCGCCGACCGTCTTTTCATCAAACTGAGTGCTGCCGATGTTGGCCGTTTCAGTGATGGCGAAATCAGCGTTCAAATCAACGAAAATGTACGGGGCGGCGATGTCTTCATCATCCAGTCTACCTGTGCTCCGACCAACGACAACCTGATGGAACTGATCGTGATGGTGGATGCGTTGCGTCGTGCCTCCGCCGGTCGTATCACCGCGGTTATCCCCTACTTCGGTTATGCCCGTCAGGATCGTCGCGTACGTTCCTCTCGTGTGCCGATTACCGCCAAGGTAGTGGCCGACTTCCTGTCCAGCGTGGGTGTTGATCGGGTGTTGACCGTTGACCTGCACGCCGAGCAGATTCAGGGTTTCTTCGATGTGCCGGTAGACAATGTCTTCGGTACCCCGGTGCTGCTGGAAGACATGAAAGCCAAGAACCTGCAGGATGCCGTGGTGGTTTCACCCGATATCGGTGGTGTGGTTCGCGCTCGTGCCGTGGCCAAGCTGCTGGATGAAACCGACATCGCCATCATCGACAAGCGTCGTCCGCGCGCCAACGTGTCCCAGGTGATGCACCTGATCGGTGACGTTGAAGGCCGTGACTGCGTGATCGTCGACGACATGATCGACACCGGTGGTACCCTGTGCAAGGCCGCCGAAGCCCTGAAAGAGCGCGGCGCCAAGCGGGTATTTGCCTACGCCACTCACGCCGTGTTCTCCGGCAATGCCGCCCAGAACATCAAGGATTCCGTGATCGATGAAGTTATCATCACCGACTCGGTTCCGCTGAGCGAAGAGATGAAGGCACTGGACAAGGTCAAGCAATTGTCTCTGTCGCCGATGCTGGCCGAAGCCATTCGTCGCATCAGCAACGAAGAATCCATCTCCGCCATGTTCGAGCAGTAAGCACTGAGCGCCTGAAGCGTTAAGCTGAAAGCCGAAAGTCAAAAAGCCCGCGAATTCGCGGGCTTTTTTGTGCTTGGGAATCGGGAATCGGGAATCGGGAATCGGGAATCGGACATTGTAGGCCCCAATCCCAATTCCCTAATCCCTAATCCCTAATCCCCAATCCCTAATCCCTAATCCCCGCAGTTACCCGTAAAACCGCACAAAGTAATAGCCGCTGAGGCCGATACCAAAGGCCACTATGCCCCAGGCCAGCAGCTTCGGTCTGATCCACACCAGCACCCTGGCCCCCAGCTTGCCACCCAGCAGATACCCCAACGCCAGCAACAAGGCCTCATGCCAGTACACCAGCCCCGAGAACGAATACACCACTATGGTGGCACCGCTGGCCAGCATCGACAAATACAGCTTGATGGCATGCTGCTGCAGATTTGACCCCAAACGTAGCTGGCCGCACAGCGCCATCAGCAAGACACCCAGGCCGCCCCCGAAGAAGCCGCCGTAAAAACTGCCGCCCAGTAACATGGGCCAGGCCCGGCGACGCAACTGCAGCGGCCCCTCGGAGCCGGAGCGGCTCAACAGCTGGCGTCCGTAGAGCACACTCACCCCCAGCAACAGCCAGGGCACCAGATAGTTGAAGTTATCCGCATGAAATTGCACCAGCGTCAAGGCACCCAGGCCGCCGCCCAGCAGACCGATCAGGGTCAGCGCCAGCAGAGGTCCCTGGCTCAACTGGCGGCGAATGCCCCAGAAGGCGCTGACATAACCCGGCCAGGACGCCACGCTGGCGGTAGCCACCGCACCGGTACTGGGCAGCCCCAGCGCCAGCAAGGCCGGCAGGGTGAAAAAAAGACCGCCGCCGGCCAGGGCATTGACCACCCCGGCCAGTAGCGACCAGCCTAATAATTCGAACATGATGTTATTCCGTAGCAGAGGAGTTCTGGGTGTAAAATGAACGATCATACACCCAAATTATGAAAAACAATAACAACAAATATTGTAAACAATGCTGTTCAAACCGCCTATTATGGTGGATTGGTTCGACCGAGGTGGCCATTATTGCCGCTCTTAATTAGAATATGGCGTCATTTTAACGGCCGACTCAGCATATGCACTCTATCGAACTGATTGTCGGGCTCGCTAACCCGGGCCCCGAATACGCCCAGACTCGCCATAATGCCGGCGCCTGGTATGTGGCCGAGCTGGCCCGGATGCACGGCGGCCAACTTAAAGAAGAAGGCAAGTTCTTCGGCTGGACCAGCCGGGTACGCATCCAGGGAAAAGATGTCCGCCTGCTGATCCCGGCCACCTTCATGAACCGTTCGGGCAAGGCGGTGGCTGCCATGGCCAATTTTTACCAGATACCGCCCGAGTCGATTCTGGTGGCCCACGACGAACTGGATCTTCCTCCGGGTAGCGCCCGCTTCAAACAGGGCGGCGGCCACGGCGGTCATAATGGCCTGCGCGATACCATCAGCAGCCTGGGTAACAACAAGGATTTTTACCGTCTGCGCATTGGCATCGGTCACCCGGGGCACAAGTCCCAGGTCGCCGGCTTTGTACTGACCAAGGCACCGGCCGCCGAGCACAGCCTGCTGGAAGCCGCCGTCGACGAGGCCGCTCGCTGCACCGATATTTTATTCAACGATGGCATGAACAAGGCAATGAATCGCCTGCATGCTTTTAACGCCGACTCCACCAAGTAACTCTTTTAGTCATCACTTTCAGGACACTCATCATGGGTTTTAAATGCGGTATCGTGGGCCTGCCCAATGTAGGCAAATCCACCCTGTTCAACGCGCTGACCAAGGCCGGTATCGAAGCCGCCAACTTTCCGTTCTGCACCATAGAGCCGAACACCGGCGTGGTGCCGATGCCGGACAAGCGTCTGGATGCCCTGGCCGAAATCGTCAAGCCTCAGCGCATACTGCCCACCTCCATGGAATTCGTGGACATCGCCGGCCTGGTCGCCGGTGCCTCCAAGGGGGAAGGTCTGGGTAACAAATTCCTGGCCAACATTCGTGAAACCGACGCCATCGGCCACGTGGTGCGCTGCTTCGACGATGACAATATCGTGCACGTATCCGGCAAGGTCTCGCCCAAGGACGATATCGACGTTATCAATATCGAACTGGCACTGGCGGATCTGGACACCTGCGAGCGCGCCATCCATCGTAACGCCAAGAAGGCCAAGGGCGGCGACCAGGATGCCAAATTTGAAGTGGCGGTACTGGAAAAATTGCTGCCGGCACTGGAAGAAGCCAGGGTACTGCGCAGCGTCGAACTGACCAAGGAAGAAAAAGCGGCCATCGACTACCTGAACTTCCTCACCATCAAGCCCACCATGTACATTGCCAACGTCAATGACGACGGCTTCGAGGACAACCCCTACCTGGCTCAGGTAATGGAAATCGCCGCCGCCGAAAACGCCGTCGTGGTACCGGTGTGCGCCGCCATGGAGTCGGAGATTGCCGAACTGGATGCGGAAGAAGCCGCCGAATTCATGGCCGATCTGGGCCTGGAAGAGCCGGGCCTGAACCGGGTGATCCGCGCCGGTTACGAGCTGCTCAACCTGCAGACCTACTTCACCGCCGGGGTGAAGGAAGTACGCGCCTGGACCATCCCCGTGGGTGCCACCGCCCCCCAGGCGGCCGGTAAAATCCACACCGACTTCGAGAAGGGCTTTATTCGCGCCCAAACCATCGCCTATGAAGACTTCATCACCTACAAGGGCGAACAGGGTGCCAAGGAAGCCGGCAAGCAGCGCGCCGAAGGCAAAGACTACATCGTCAAAGACGGCGATGTGATGAACTTCCTGTTCAACGTCTAAATATATTGTCATTCCCTCGCCTGTTGGCGGGGGGTTGGCAAAAAGGCCGGGCTTCATCGCTCGGCCTTTTTTGTTTAAAAAAACACCCACACTGTTTACCCTTGCACCATTCTGGCTGGTTTATGGCCAAACGATTGAGAAGGTCAAACTTTTCGGGAAAAAACGGTTGACGCTTTTGGCCCGGATACGCATAATGCGCCCCGTTCGGTGACGAGACGTCATCAACGAGAAAGCAATGGCTATGTAGCTCAGTTGGTTAGAGCACATCACTCATAATGATGGGGTCGCAGGTTCGAATCCCGCCATAGCCACCATTGCTGGGGTATCGCCAAGCGGTAAGGCAGCGGGTTTTGATCTCGCCATTCCCAGGTTCGAATCCTGGTACCCCAGCCATTTTTAAATGGCTGACAAGTATGTTATAAATGTCGTCCATTGCTGTTGGGGTATCGCCAAGCGGTAAGGCAGCGGGTTTTGATCTCGCCATTCCCAGGTTCGAATCCTGGTACCCCAGCCATTTTCAAGCGATTTCGAATAACTTCGAATAATGCTGAATATCGAGGAAACTCGATGCTGATGTGGCTATGTAGCTCAGTTGGTTAGAGCACATCACTCATAATGATGGGGTCGCAGGTTCGAATCCCGCCATAGCCACCACTCTTAGCGGGAGTGGCGAAATTGGTAGACGCACTAGATTTAGGTTCTAGCGCCGCAAGGTGTGCGAGTTCAAGTCTCGCCTCCCGCACCATTTAAGAAAATTGGGGTATCGCCAAGCGGTAAGGCAGCGGGTTTTGATCTCGCCATTCCCAGGTTCGAATCCTGGTACCCCAGCCATTTAAAAAAGCCAACCTTCGGGTTGGCTTTTTGCTTTTTGATCTCGGCCTTAGTGCCCAGTTTCGGCTCTTGGTACCCCAGTCATTTTAAATAGCAAAAAACCAGCCTCGAGCTGGTTTTTTGCTTTCCGGGATTCGGGATTCGGGATTCGGGATTCGGGATTCGGGATTCGGGATTCGGGATTCGGGATTCGGGATTCGGGCTCAGCATAACGACGCTCGAATCCCCAGTCACCACTCCCCACTCCCTATTCCCTAATCCCCCTTCAGTCAAAGCCCCATGGCGTACTTCATCACCCGGGTTTTCAGCGGGCCGCTGTGCTCGGCGGCTTTCAGCCCCAGGTTGCGCAGCAACTTGAGCGGGAACAGATCGTTGCTGAAGGTGTGATAACACAGGTCCATCGCCGACTGCATCAGCAGGTTATCGGGCCGGCGCCGACGCTGATAACGCTGCAAGCGCTCGGCGGCGGCGATGTCCAGACCTGCCTCCACGCCCTGATGAATCAGCTCGCTCAGCGCCGCCACATCCTTGAAGCCCAGGTTGACCCCCTGCCCCGCCAGCGGGTTGATGGTGTGGGCCGCATCCCCCAGCAACACCACGGCGCCTTTCACATAATCGTTGGCATGGCGGCGGCGCAACGGAAAGTGTCCCTTGCTCAACGCTGTGATGTTGCCCAGCCGGGCCGGAAAGTGAGCCGCTACCTGCTCGGCCAGAGAGGCGTTATCCAGCGCCGCCAGCTCGGCTATACGCGCCTTTTGGTCATACCACACTAGAGAGCCCTGCCGCAGGCCCATCGGCAGAAAGGCCCGCGGACCACTGGGGAAAAACTGCTGCCAGGTGGTGTCCGGCTCCAGCCCGTCACCTTCGATACCAATCAGCATGCAGTGCTGGGCGTAATCCCAGGCGGTGACGCCAATACCGGCCAGCTGACGAGTACGAGACTCGGCGCCGTCGCAGGCCAGCACCAGACGCGCCTGCAACTGCTGTCCTCCTTCCAGGCTCAGCTCGGCACCATTCTCGTTCTGTGTCAGGCCAATCAGCCCGTTCGGGCAGTCGAGCACCACCTTGTGCCACTGGGCCAGCGCCTGCCACAGGCCAAGCTGAATAATCCGATTTTCGACCATGTACCCCAGGTATTCACAGTCCAGCTCGTGCGCCTCGAAACGGGTGCTGAACCCCTGCCATTCACAGGCTTCCAGCCGCTGATACGGCCAGGCACGCATGGCGACGATAGTTTCCCAGGCACCGGCCTGCTGCAGCAGTCGCACCGAGGTGGCACTGATGGCGGACACTCGCAAATCCGGGGCTTGCTCGGGAGAAAAGGCGTCCGGCGTTCTGGCTTCGATCACCCGAATGCTCAGCCCGGTCGGTGCCAGCAAGGCCGCAGCCAATGCCCCGACCATGCCGCCACCGATGATGGCGATATCACAATGTTCCATATGTTAACCTCGTGCTAACCTCGCGATTTTTCAACCATTCTACCGCAAAAAGTACGGTGTTTCGGCGAGAATCTATCCATATTGCCACCGGGCTGCGGCTGGATATTATCTGGTCACTGCCGGCAGAAAAGAGTAGAATCCCCGGTCCTGAAACATGACCCTTGCCGCAATCCAAAGAGAGCCATGAGTAAAAAACTTCATATCAAAACCTGGGGCTGTCAGATGAACGAATACGATTCATCAAAGATGGCCGATCTGCTGGACGCCACTCACGGCTACGAGCTCACCGACGACGCCGAGCAAGCCGATGTGCTGCTGCTCAACACCTGCTCCATTCGCGAAAAGGCGCAAGAGAAGGTGTTTCATCAGCTGGGACGCTGGCGCCCGCTGAAAGTCGCCAATCCCAAGCTGGTGATTGGTGTCGGCGGTTGCGTCGCCTCCCAGGAAGGTGATGCCATTCGCGCCCGGGCTCCCTTTGTCGACATCGTGTTCGGCCCCCAGACCCTGCACCGGCTGCCGGCAATGATCAAATCCGTGCTCGAAGGCAACGGCGCCCAGGTAGACGTGGCCTTTCCGGAAATCGAAAAATTCGACAGCATGCCCGAGCCCCGCGCCGAGGGCGCCACCGCCTTCGTCTCCATCATGGAAGGCTGCTCCAAATACTGTTCTTTCTGCGTGGTGCCCTACACCCGCGGTGAAGAAGTCAGCCGGCCGATGGACGACGTGCTCTACGAAATAGCCCAGCTTGCCGATCAGGGCGTGCGCGAGGTCAACCTGCTGGGCCAGAACGTCAATGCCTACCGGGGCGAGACCCATGACGGCGATATCTGCAGCTTTGCCGAGCTGCTGCGCCTGGTGGCGGCCATCGACGGCATTGACCGCGTGCGCTACACCACCAGTCATCCCATCGAGTTCACCGACGATATCATCGAAGTGTACAAGGATACGCCCGAGCTGGTCAGCTTCCTGCACTTGCCGGTACAAAGCGGCTCCGACCGCATCCTGACCCTGATGAAGCGGCCGCATACCGCACTGGAATACAAGTCCAAGATCCGCAAGCTGCGGCTGGCGCGGCCCGACATCACCATCAGCTCCGACTTCATCATCGGTTTTCCCGGTGAAGACGCCGACGACTTCGAAAAGACCATGAAGCTGATTGAAGATATCGGCTTCGACATGAGCTTCAGCTTTATCTTCAGCGCGCGCCCCGGTACCCCGGCCGCCGATCTGCC
This sequence comes from Oceanisphaera sediminis, assembly GCF_039539745.1. Taxonomy (NCBI): domain Bacteria; kingdom Pseudomonadati; phylum Pseudomonadota; class Gammaproteobacteria; order Aeromonadales; family Aeromonadaceae; genus Oceanisphaera; species Oceanisphaera sediminis. The sequence continues at coordinate 51,383 of NZ_BAABDS010000004.1, read as the reverse complement.
GGACGATGTGCCGCTGGACGAGAAAAAAGCGCGACTCTATCGCCTGCAAACCGTCATCAACAATCAGGCTCAGTTGATCAGCCGGCAGATGCTGGGCTCAACCCAGCGTATTCTGGTCGAAGGCCCGTCCAAGCTGGATCCGATGGAGCTGCGTGGTCGTACCGAGAACAACCGCGTGGTCAACTTCACCGGTCCCCACACCCTGATCGGCGGCTTCGCCGACGTGGAAATCACCGAAGTCATGCCCCACAGCCTGCGCGGCACCTTCCTGCGTGGCGAGAATGAAATGGGGCTGCGGGTACAGGTATCGCCCAAGAGCATTCTGGCGCGCCGCCCGGATGGCGTGGCCGACGACGTCGGTGTAGCCACCTTTACACCCTAAAATGCAGGGACTCGGGATTGGGGAATAGGGACTCGATACCCTTATCCCTACTCCCGAATCCCTAATCCCCGATATTTAGGAGTTACCTTGACAGCAAAAGTCACCACCCTGGAACTTGAACTACAGCCGGCCGAAGCTCCGCGTCTGGCCAGCCTGTGCGGGCCCTTCGACGACAACATCAAACAGCTGGAACGCCGCCTGGGAGTGGAAATCAACTACCACAATCAGCACTTTACGCTGGTGGGGCCGGCCAACCTGGTCAAGGTCGGCGGTGAGCTGCTCACGCAACTGTATGTCGATACCCAGTCGGTGCGCGGCCAGGCGGTGCCCGATATCACCCCCGACCAGGTACATCTGGCCATCAAGGGAAGCCGGGTACTCGAGCAAAATGCCGAGCCAGATGAAGGCTACCAGTACGGCAAGGAAGTGGTGATCAAGACCAAGCGCGGCCTGATCAAGCCTCGCACCCCCAACCAGGCCCATTACGTGGCGCATATTCTCAGCCACGACATCACCTTCGGCATCGGCCCCGCCGGTACCGGCAAGACCTATCTGGCGGTAGCGGCGGCGGTGGATGCGCTGGAGCGGCAGGAAGTACGCCGTATTCTGCTGACCCGCCCGGCGGTGGAAGCGGGCGAAAAGCTCGGTTTTCTGCCCGGCGATCTGAGCCAGAAGGTCGACCCCTATTTGCGCCCGCTGTACGATGCCCTGTTCGAGATGCTGGGCTTCGAGCGCGTTGAAAAGCTGATCGAGCGCAACGTGATCGAAGTGGCACCGCTGGCCTATATGCGCGGCCGCACCCTGAACGACGCCTTTATCATTCTCGATGAAAGCCAGAACACCACGGTCGAGCAGATGAAGATGTTCCTGACCCGCATCGGCTTCAACTCCCGGGCGGTGATCACCGGCGACATCACCCAGATCGATCTGCCGCGCAACGCCAAATCCGGCCTGCGCCATGCGATTGAAGTGCTGACCGGCGTCGATGGTCTTTCATTTGACTTCTTCCGCGCCGAAGACGTGGTGCGCCATCCGGTCGTCGCTCGTATCGTGCGTGCCTATGAAGCCTTCGAGGATCAGCACAAGCGTGAACAGCACCCGGACGAGCAGGCATCATGAGCCTGTATCTGGATCTGCAAATCGCCTGTGATGAAGCACCGGGGCTGCCGAATGAGCAGCAACTGGAACGCTGGCTCAAGGCCGCACTGGCCGGAGAGCGCGAAGAAACCGAAATCACGGTGCGGCTGGTCGACGAAGCCGAGAGCCAGGAGCTTAACCGGGATTACCGCGGCAAGGACAAGTCCACCAATGTGCTGTCCTTTCCGTTTGAAGCGCCTCCCGGCATCGAACTGCCGCTGCTGGGCGATTTAGTCATCTGCCGTCAGGTGGTGGAGCGGGAAGCCGCCGAGCAGCACAAGCCGTTGCAGGATCATTGGGCACACATGGTGATACACGGCTGCTTGCATTTGCTTGGTTTCGACCATATTAAGGATGATGAAGCCGAAATCATGGAAGCCAGAGAAATAACCATGCTGGCAGAATTCGGTATTGCCAACCCCTATCAAGACGATGAAGGTTAAACAAGGTCAATGAGCGACGATAATTCGAACTCAGAAAACGGTTCGTCCACCAAGAAAAACTGGTTTGAGAAGCTGGGCCAGCTTTTTCAGGGCGAACCGAAGAATCGTGAAGAACTGGTTGAAGTGATCATGGAAGCGACGCAGCGCGAGCTGATCGACCAGGACACCAAGGACATGATTGAAGGGGTACTGGAGGTCAGCGAGCTGCGGGTACGGGACATCATGATCCCCCGCTCGCAGATGGTGACGGTAGAAAAGTCCCAGCCCGTTTCTTCTTTCCTGCCGATGATCATCGAGTCTACCCACTCCCGTTTTCCGGTGGTCAACGAAGACAAGGACCACATAGAGGGCATACTGCTGGCCAAGGATCTGCTGCAGTACGGCTTTGCCCTTACCGACGAAGCATTCTCCATCGACAAGGTGCTGCGCCCCGCCGTGGTGGTCCCCGAAAGCAAGCGACTCGACAAGCTGCTCAAGGAGTTTCGTCAGCAACGCTACCACATGGCCATTGTGGTCGACGAGTTCGGCGGCGTTTCCGGCCTGGTCACCATCGAAGACATTCTTGAGCTGATCGTCGGCGACATCGAAGACGAATACGATGCCGAAGAAAGCGCCGAAATTCGTCAGATCACGTCGCGGGTCTATGCGGTGGCGGCGCTGACCGATATTGAAGATTTCAACGAGTTCTTCCATACCGACTTCAGCGACGAAGAAGCCGACACCGTCGGTGGCATGGTGATGCACGCTTTCGGTCATCTGCCCGCCAAGGGCGAACAGCTCGAGCTCAACGGCTTCGTGTTCAAGGTGGCCCACGCCGACCGTCGACGTTTGCTGCAGTTACAGGTTAAGATACCGAGCAATCAGGAAACCTCCACTTCGGAAGCCATATAAACGTGCGCCATTATCTACCTGCTCTCGGGGCCCTGCTTAGCGGGGCCCTCGGCGTTTTAGCCTTCAGCCCTTTCGACTACTGGCCTCTGGCGCTGGTGTCGCTGTTCGGTCTTTATGCCGTTACCCAGAACCTTGGCCCCGTGACCGCCGCCAAACGCGGTTTTATCTGGGCCATGGGTCTGTATCTGCCCGGTCTGTGGTGGATTCATAACAGCATGACCATTTTCGGCGGCATTCCCCTGCCGGTCGCCTTTGTGCTGGTCGCCCTGCTGGCCGCCTACCTCAGCCTCTATACCGCCGCCGCCGTCTGGCTGGCACAACGGCTGGTGCCTTCGCCCCGCTGGCGTGCCCTGCTGGTACTGCCGGCGCTGCTGGTGCTGGCCGACTGGCTGCGCGGCTGGGTGCTGACCGGTTTTCCCTGGCTGTGGTTCGGTTACAGCCAGCTGGAAGGCCCGTTGGCCGGCCTCGCCCCCATCATGGGCGTGCAGGGCATCAGCTGGTTGCTGAGCTTTTCGGCGGCGGCCTTGTGGTTGCTGCTGCGCCATCGTCCCACCTGGTGGCCGGGTCTCACCGCCTTGCTGTTATGGGGCCTCGCCTTCGGCGCCGGCTTTGTGCAGTGGGTGACGCCCACCCAGAGCAGCCGCTTCGCACTGGTGCAGGGCAATATCGAACAGTCACTGAAGTGGATTCCGGGGCAGCTGGAGCTGAGTCTGGAGCGCTATATCGGCCTGACCCTGCCCGAGCGGAATGCGGAGGTGGTGATCTGGCCCGAGTCGGCGCTGCCCGCCTCGGAACAACGGCTGGCGCCCTGGCTTGCGCAGGTGGATCAGCTGATGCGCGAACGCGGTCAAAGCCTGATCACCGGCACAGTGTCCCGCCCCGATACCGACGAGGTATATAACGCCGTTATCACCCTGGGCCGCAACGCTATTCCCTACCAGCCCGAGCACAGTAATCGCTATTACAAGCAGCAGTTGGTGCCGGTTGGCGAATTCGTGCCTTTCGGCAGCCTGTTGCGGCCACTGGCCCCCTTCTTCAACCTGCCGATGTCGTCCTTCTCTCGCGGTGCGGCCGGACAGCCGGATCTCAACGCCGGTGACCGTCATCTCAGTGTGGCCATCTGTTATGAAGTGGCCTTTCCCGGGCTGGTACGGAATAACATGAAGCCCGACACCGATTACCTGCTGACCCTGTCCAACGACACCTGGTTTGGTCAATCCATCGGCCCCTGGCAGCATCAGCAGATTGCCCGCATGCGCGCCCTGGAGCTGGGCCGACCGCTGATCCGCGCCACCAACAACGGCGTGACCCTGGTGACCGATGAAAAAGGCCGCATTACCGACAGCCTGCCCCAGTTTGAAGCCGGTGTGCTGCGTACCGAGGTGACCGGCATGAGCGGGCTGACGCCCTATGCCCGCTTCGGCAGCACCCCCTTGGTGGTCTGGCTGTTAGTCAGCGCGACACTGGCGACAACCCTGAGCCGGCGGCAATACAGATGGCGCCAGCAAAAACAGGCCGCGAAAGAAAACCTGCGGGTGAAAGCGAGAAGCTGAAGCTGAGGAATGAAAGAGGGGAAAGGCGATGATTCGGCTTTCCCCTCTTTTTTTATTCTGGTCATACCAATCTAAATAAAAATATGATCAATTTTAAAGCCCGGAACGAGAGGCAACAGAGTCATCTCCCACGACACGCAGTAAACCCGTCCATGGGAGCTCGGAAATGCCCTCCTTGGCATTTCACGGTCGTGGGAGCCGATCTCTGCTGCCTCTCCTTGAACACCGAGTGGTCTGCAGACGGCGCCAACAGGCGACTCTGTAGCATCAAGGAGGACGAAGGGATCTGCTCCACCGACCATCACATGACAAGGATGTGATGTGCTGAGCGTCACAAGGATGTGCTCGAGCGGGTCGGCGGAGCGGGCCCTTTGTCCGGGATTGGTATGACCATCAAAAAGATCTAATGTTTAATGCGATGAGTATTAGAAACCGCTTTCGCGGATCAGAATCGCCAGCACCCTGCGTAACTGATACCACAACCAGCTGCGCGACTCACCCTCGACCCTGACCACACCGGGCAAACGGGCATCGGTGTCGCCGAGCGAGCTGATATCATCCAGTATCATCGATACCCGATAGTGTCCCTCTTCCGGCACCAGGCGATCGTCAACGACGCGGCGCACCGCAATGGGGCCGCCATATTCCGAGCTCAACTCGCCATAAGGCAGAGCAAAGACGGCACCAATATCCACATCACTAACCTGCACCGGCAAAGCGGCCATCCCCGGCCGGTCGGCAATAAAGACGCCCAGGCTCCCCGGCCCGATCAGGTCGAGATATTGCTCCCCGATATATCCTTCTACATCGAACCGGGTCGGCTCAACCACCGACAGCAACGGCATCTCGGTACCTACCCATACGCCGGGGTGCAATGATTCAATTTGCGTAATCCGCCCCGCAAAAGGAGCACGCAGTTGCAGCCGCTCTTGCCGAGCCAGCAGCCCGGCTTTTCGTTCCAGCAGGCGCTGATATTGCTGCTCGGTAATGGCGCGAACGGCCTTTTCCTGTACCGAGCTGCCGCTGCGATCCAGCAACAATCGCGCCAGCTGCAGCTCTTCTTCCACCTGTTGCAGCTCGAAGTTCAACGGCTCCGACTCCAGCCGCACCAGCAACTGACCGGCTTCAACCACATCTCCCTGTTTTACCGCCACCTCCATGATGACGGCCGGCTCGGATACAAACAGACTCTGTTCGGACTGAGCCTTCAGTACCGCCGGTACCGACACCCCTACATGCAGGGGCAACAGACTCCAAATCAGTACCGACGCCACCAGAGCCCAGAATAGCAGTCGTCCGGTTCCCATGGCGCATTCACGTCGACGCTTCCACCACACCTTCACTTCCCTCCAGATTGGCAACACAATGAACCAGCATACTTCTACCGCAAACAACAGTATCCCCAGCACCTTGAAGAACAGGTGATAGACCAGCAGGGCGATGCCCAGAAACAGAAAGAAGCGATACAGCCAGGTAGCCCAGGCATAGGCCACCATTAATCGGGCTCTGCCCCGGGGTTGCGGCTCCGGCAGGGGATCCTTCAATCCCAAGAACAGATCACGCAACCGCCAGCGGCCGAAGGCAAAGGCCCGCTGCTGCAGGTTTTCTATCCCCAGCCAGTCGGAAAAGGCGTAGTAGCCATCGAAGCGCAGAAAGGGACTGATATTGACCAGTACCGAGGTCACCCAACTGGTGGTGGCCACAAAAAAAGCGGCACTGCGCAAGGGGCCATCGGGTAGCAGATTCCACAAAAAGGTCGCCAGCAGCGCCAGATACAGTTCGGTGCGCACCCCGGCGGTCACAATGCGCAGCCTGGCGGCTCGGGATCTGAGCCGCCAGGCATCGGTGGTATCGGTATAGAGCACCGGGAACATCACCAGCAGCGCTACCCCCATGGAAGCAACCCGACAGCCCTGCCGCTTGGCCGCAAAGGCATGGCCCAGCTCGTGGGCACTTTTCACCACCACCAGGGTCACCCCATAGAAAACCAGCCCCTCCAGGCTGAAAAAGTGCAGAAAGGTAGACCAGAAATGGTCCCACTGGCGCACCACCAGCACCAGGCCAAGCCCACCGAGTGACAGCAGCAGATAATGGGTGACCGGTGCAAACAACCAGTTCAGGCGAGGCGTCCAGCGGCTCAGCCAGGGATCCGGGCGAAACAGCGGGATACGGATAAACAGATAGTGATGGATCAGCCAACGCCAGAATCCCAGCAGCTGATCGGCATACTGTTGATGAACCCGGGCCGAGGCCTCGGCCGAGCGGGCCTCGTTAAGATTATTCGACACCACAAAGTCGATAAAGGCCGCCAATTCTTCGGGGCCATAATCATGGCCACGGGTTTTCAGCTCCAGCAGGAAACCTTCCGCCGAGGCGCCCGCCTGCCAGTGGCGGATCAAATAAAGCGCCTCGGCCGACAAGGCAAAATACTTGTTACGCACCGTATCAAACAACAGCCAGCGCGGGGCACCGTCTTCATCGGGGGCGCCGGGTAACAGCCGCAGATTCTGGCGCAAGGGCGGTAATACAACACCGGTTGTCATGGCACTACCAGCCCAGCCATTGACGGGCACTGGTTATCGGCCGGCGGAACAGATAAAAGAACAGACTCACCCGGTTACCGTAGACTTTGGCCGTACCGCGGGTGCCTATTCTCGGCAGCCTGGTGTCGGACTTCTGGCCGTCGAGCCGGGCAATCAAGCGATACGCCATCAGATCATCGGGGGTGCGTTGCGGCTCATAGCTCGCATGCTGGAGATGTGCCGACCAGGCAGACAGAGGATCATTATCAAAGAACACTCTGACCTCGGCCTCCTGCTGCAAGGCGATCGAGTCTTTCACCGCCAGCATGATTTCAAGCTCTACCGCCTTGGGATCGGCCAGCAGCATGATGCGCTCGCCGATGTTCACCGGCCGACCTTTCCATTCGTTGGGGTCACCCAGTACCGCAATGCCGGCCCCTGGCGCGGTCAGCGTGGTTTTGGCCAACCGGGAGTCGGCATAATGCAGCTCGGCCTGGCGTAATCTTACCCGCGATTCAAGCTCGGCCAGGCGTGCTTTCTGGGTGGGGTCCATAAAACCGCTTTGCTGCACGGTTTTCAGCTCGGCCTGGGCCACCAGCAACGCCTGCTGGGCTATCTCGTACTCATTGGCCAGTTCGGTATCTTCAAACTGCACCAAAGGTTCACCCTGCCGGACCCCCTGATTAGGCATGATCTCCAGTTGTTTGACGGCGCCATTGAGCGGGGCGCTGATCACCAGCGGATCCCGGGCAACCACTTCAACCGGCGCCAGGGTGCTGAGCCGCACCGGCGCCCACATCACGGCCAGCAGCAGCATCGCCAGCACCAGCCAGGTTTTTCGCTGGCGCATACGCTGCAGAACGTTTTTGAATGGCAGCCGACGCTGCAGTGCAAACAACGCATGCCCCATGGTACCGGACAGATGCTCCATGACGCCTCGCTCCTGTTCGGTCCAGGGTTCGGAACGAAACAGCAGCAAGACACCGAGTATGTGTCCCTCTTCGGCCACCGCTGGCAGCGGTACCCACAGCAGTTGCTCCGGAGCCATGTCCTGCCAGTCATGCCGCAACGCCTCCGGTACCAGGCCAACATCAAACGCCGACAACTGCCGGGCGTCCTGGCGTTGCGACAGATGCCCGGCAAGACGTTCAGTCCAGGCAACAAACGGTGAGGTGTAGTCCACCGTCGGGATGTCCGACGCTGCCATCACCTGCAGCTGGCGCAAGTCTTCTCCCAGAATCAGCACGCTCTGGGTATAGGGCACACAATGATGGGTTTGATTGACGATGGTATAAAACAGCTGCGCAAGGCTGCTCGCCTTGCGCAATTGTTGTTCCAGCCCCAATAAAGCTGCAACCTGTTGGTTCACATCAACTCCTTAAACCGTGGTCAGCATATTCAACAGCCGGTTGCCATAAGCTTCCATCGTATCCACTTCGCTGACCAGCTGCTCGGACAACGGCACAAAACCGGTATTCGGTAACGCTGTCGGTGTTTGCTCCGACTCGCCCGCCGCTTTATCACGCAGCAAGGCTTCGATGTCCAGCTTGATCTCCAGAATACGCACCTGACCATCGCTACCCACCGCCTGGATCCTGAGTGTCAGGTCTTTTACCTGTCCGGCTGAATTCACGGTGACATTGCCGGTGTTCGGGTCAATCGTGACCCAGTTAGGCAGAACCGAGCCGTCGGCCAGGGAGCCACTGTAGCTCTGGCCCTGCTCGGCTTTGCTGTCGGCAATAGAAATGGACAACTGATCCCTTGATGTGGGGACAATGCTGGACACACTCATGGCGATGGTATCAAAGGCCTGCCGCTGTACCTCGCTGAAGACCACTTCGCCATTATCATTCACATTGACATCAACCGAGGCCCTGACCGTGGTATTACCATCGGTGCCGGTCGTCTGCACCACCAGGACACCGGTTTCCGATAACAAGACGGTGTCGGTTGGTGTTTTGGGCGTGACAAAGCCGGCACCGGTGGTCGAGTCCGAGCCGCCATCCTTGTTGACCAGCCCCTGCGGCAGAGACGACAACTCATTGGTCACCGACGTATTATCCCTCTGGAAAGGCGGCACATCGTTATTGCTTACCGGCTTGGCGTCCGTGGTTTCTTTGGGCGGCGCCAGCACCTCCAGCAGGTATTGACGGGACACTTGAGCGCCGGTCTGATCTACCGCTGTCAGTGTCACCGCAAATTTTCCGGCTTCGGTCGGCTTGCCGGTAATGAGCCCGGTCTCCGGGTTATAACTCAGCCCCTTGGGCAAGCCCTTGATAACAAAATCAAGATCCTCGCCGTTCGCTGTACTGTCCATATCGGTAAAGAGCACTGAAATATCACGCTGGTAGTCTTTACCAAAGTTCCATTGCTCATCGATGTTGGTGGTCAGCGCCACCGGGTTATCGTTCTGGCCCTCGATGGTAATGGTCAGGGTCGCGGTATCGCTTAGCTCACCGGCATCGGTCACGGTATAGCCGAAGGTCTCGCTCAGGGTCTGGCCGCTGGTGCGCAGGGCCTGGACCGCCGCATTATTCTCGTCGATCACGTAGCTGTATGAGCCGTCTGCATTCAGTGTCAGGCGGCCGTACTGGCCCGCCAGCGCAGTGCCGACCGTGCCGACCGTGCCGCCGGTGTCGCCGAACTCGACCGTGGTCACCGCCTTGGTTTCGCCATTGGCCACGCTGTCGACATCGCTGTCGTTAGCCAACACATTGCCGGTCGCATCACTGCCGGCGCTGCCGTTGGCCTCGCCGCCCGCTTCTACCGCGATCGCCGTGTCATCGGTCGCCACCGGGGCATCGTTCTGTCCCTGGAGGGTAATGGTCAGCGTCGCGGTATCGGTAGCA
>NZ_BAABDS010000004.1:0-41546 GCF_039539745.1 Oceanisphaera sediminis | reverse complement strand
CGTCGATCACGTAGCTGTAGGAGCCGTCTTCGTTCAACGTCAGGCTGCCGTACTGGCCATTCAGTGCCGTGCCGACCGTGCCGCCGGTGTCACCAAACTCGACCGTGGTCACCACCTTGGTTTCGCCATTGGCCACGCTGTCGACATCGCTGTCGTTGTTCAGCACGTTGCCGCTGGCATTACTGCCCACGCTGCCGTTGGCCTCGCCGCCCGCTTCTACCGCGATCGCCGTGTCATCGGTCGCCACCGGGGCATCGTTCTGTCCCTGGAGGGTAATGGTCAGCGTCGCGGTATCGGTAGCACCGGCCGCATCGGTGACGGTATAGCCGAAGGCTTCGCTCAGAGTCTGGCCGCTGGTACGCAGGGCCTGCACCGCCGCATTGCTCTCGTCGATCACGTAGCTGTAGGAGCCGTCTTCGTTCAACGTCAGGCTGCCGTACTGGCCATTCAGTGCCGTGCCGACCGTGCCGCCGGTGTCACCAAACTCGACCGTGGTCACCGCCTTGGTTTCGCCATTGGCCACGCTGTCCACGTCGCTGTCGTTAGCCAACACATTGCCGCTGGCATTACTGCCCACGCTGCCGTTGGCCTCGCCGCCCGCTTCTACCGCGATCGCCGTGTCATCGGTCGCCACCGGGGCATCGTTACTGCCCTTGATAGTGATGGTCAGCGTCGCGGTATCGGTAGCACCGGCCGCATCGGTCACGGTATAGCCGAAGGTTTCACTCAGGGTCTGACCGCTGGTACGCAGTGCCTGGACCGCCGCATTATTCTCGTCGATCACGTAGCTGTATGAGCCGTCTGCATTCAGTGTCAGGCGGCCGTACTGGCCATTCAGTGCCGTGCCGACCGTGCCGCCGGTGTCGCCGAACTCGACCGTGGTCACCGCCTTGGTTTCGCCATTGGCCACGCTGTCCACGTCGCTGTCGTTAGCCAACACATTGCCGCTGGCATTACTGCCCACGCTGCCGTTGGCCTCGCCACCCGCTTCTACCGCGATCGCCGTGTCATCGGTCGCCACCGGGGCATCGTTACTGCCCTTGATGGTAATGGTCAGCGTCGCGGTATCGGTAGCACCGGCCGCATCGGTGACGGTATAGCCGAAGGTTTCGCTCAGAGTCTGGCCGCTGGTACGCAGGGCCTGCACCGCCGCATTGCTCTCGTCGATCACGTAGCTGTAGGAGCCGTCTTCGTTCAACGTCAGGCTGCCGTACTGGCCATTCAGTGCCGTGCCGACCGTGCCGCTGGTGTCACCGAATACCACGCCGGTAACAGTGCTAGTATCGGCGCTGTCAACATCACTATCATTACCGAGCACGTCACCTCTGACCTCACCTCCAGCGGTAGCATTGACAACACCACCGGCCTCGGTAGCTATATTACTGTCATTCTTCGCCACCGGCGCATCATTCAACGGGGTCACCGTCAGCGTGGTGCTCTGCACATTACTGCTCTCGGCTCCCGCGTCATCGGAATTGGCGTCGGTCACCTGCCACTGCAGGGTGCGGGTGGCGCTGGTCGCGGTCGGATCGTCCGAGCTGCAGGCGAAGGTCACGCTGCGCAACACCGCCTGGTAGTTGGCCACCGAGTCGGTACCGGTCAGGGTCAGCACGCCAGTAGCGCTGTCGTAGCTGGCCGAGATCACAGTGCCGGTGGTGGTCGCCGCCAGCACATCGCCGCTGGTCAGGCCGGCGCTGAGGGTGACACTGGCCCCGGTCAGCTGGCTGTCGTCGGCATCACCGAGGCTGATGGTGCCATCGATCACCGTGGCGGAGGCGTTCTCCGTATAGGCAGCCGTAGCGGCCGCGGAGACCATCGGCGCGTCGTTGCTCGGCGTAATCGCCAGCGTGGTGCTCTGCACATTACTGCTCTCGGCTCCCGCGTCATCGGAGTCGGCGTCGGTCACCTGCCACTGCAGGGTGCGGGTGGCGCTGGTCGCGGTCGGATCGTCCGAGCTGCTGGCGAAGGTCACGCTGCGCAACACCGCCTGGTAGTTGGCCACCGAGTCGGTACCGGTCAGGGTCAGCACGCCAGTAGCGCTGTTGTAGCTAGCGCTGATACTGGTGCCGCTGGTGGTCGCCGCCAGCACATCCCCGGCAGTCAGGCCGGCGCTGAGGGTGACGCTGGCCCCGGTCAGCTGGCTGTCGTCGGCATCACCGAGGCTGATGGTGCCATCGATCACCGTGGCGGAGGCGTTCTCCGTATAGGCAGCCATAGCGGCCGCGGAGACCACCGGCGCATCGTTGCTCGGGGTCACCGTCAGGGTGGTGCTCTGTACTGTGCTGCTCTGAGTCCCGGCGCCGTCGGAGTTGGCATCGGTCACCTGCCACTGCAGGGTGCGGGTAGTGTTGCTGGCGGTCGGATCTTCCGAGCTGCTGGCGAAGGTCACGCCGCGCAGCACCGCCTGGTAGTTGGCCACCGTGTCGGTGCCGGACAGGGTCAGCACGCCGGTAGCACTGTTGTAGCTGGCGCTGATGGCGGTACCACCGGTGCTGGCCGCCAGTACATCGCCGCTGGTCAGGCCGCTGCTGATGGTGACGCTGGCGCCGGTCAGCTGGCTGTCGTCGGCATCGCTCAACGTCAGGCCGTTATCGATCACGGTGGCGGCGGCATTTTCGGTATAGCCCGCCGTTGCCGCGGCACTCAGTACCGGCGCATCGTTCACCGCCACTAAAGTAATGGTCGAGGCAACAGCCAACAAGGCGGCGGTATCTTCACCGTCGTTGGCGGTACCGCCGCTGTCCTGCAGGCTGGTCAGACTCACGACGCGATAGCTGGCAGTATCAGGATCCTGACTGTTGTTCTGGTAACTCATGCCGTCGACCAAGGTCTGAGCCGAGGCGGTCGGCATGTTGCCGCCGGTCAGCAACACGGTCGCGGTGGTGCCGCTGACACTGACATTGTAACTGAGGCTGTTGCCGGCGGTGGTGCCGCTGGTGCCGTGGGTCAGCACAATGGTGGTGCCATCGATGTTGATACGCTCGTTGCTGCCGTTGGTGACATTGGTGACGGTGAAGCTCAGGCCGTTGATGCTCTGTCCAGCCTCGACGGTGCTGATGCTGGTGCCGCTAAACAGGATGGCCGCGCTGCCGTCCTCGGTAAAGGTCGGGTTGCTGGCGATAGCAGTCAGAGTCGGTTCGTCATTAACAGAAGTAGAGACAACTGTGGTTGTAGCGTCGTTCGTTGTAGACGTACCATCGCTAACCGAAATGGTAAAGGTTGTGGTTTCGGTCGAGCCGGACGCAACCCGGTTTTCGGCTGGATCGAATACTAGCTGACGAATAGCCGTTTGCGCACTGGCAGCGTTGGTAGTGGCGAGGCTGTAGTTGCCATCTCCATTATCGGTAAAGCCTGATGCGGTCAACGATGCTTCGGTAAAGGCCCCTTTGGCCGCTGAGTCCAGCGAGATATTTACAGTCAGATTATCTCCCTCGGCATCGGACAAGGCCACGGCGGAAAACGGCGTGATAGTGCCAGTATCGTTTACATTCTGGCCGCTGCTGCTCCCCCCGATGACAGGGGCAGCATTAGCAGGCACGACTTCTCCCGGCGGTGGTGGCGCATTAGGATCTTCAGCTATAGGCCCGTAGCTCTGTCCATTCTTGAAGGTGGTGCCCGCACCATCGTCGACAAACAGGTAGGGGCTAACTGCTTTGTCTTTCATATCAAATACGGCAAAGCCAATTCGGTAAGTACCCGCTTCACTCGCCTTTAAGTAAGCGGTCTGCCAACCAGTACTCGAATAGCTGCCAGTTGAATAGTTGCCAGTACCAGGAGTGATCGCCCCCAAAATTCCGATCTCGGATTGGACGTTATTAACCAGAGGCTGATCGGAGACATTACTCAAATTGACAAAGGAAATGAATGAGGCATCGTTATAATATTCACTGTCTGTTGCAAGAAAGTTCCAGCCGAAAGACAGCACCTCACCAGCAGATAAACTAACATCCTGATAGATATAGCTAACTTGGGTAATCGCAGTAAACTGTTCATCAATATAACTTTTACTTTCAGAAGACAGACTCAATTTATCAGTCGCTACGCTTGCCCAGTCTTCGCCACTGGTAGCATTCAGAGAAGCCATAGTTGAACCATTCGGATTGACTGTCCACGAACTACCTGAGATGGGATAGTTATCGCCGCCACTGGCAGTGACAGTCCCCCCTTCAGTCCAGCCACTCATCCCACTTTCAAATCCGAGATTCACCCCGCCAAGCAGGTCGTCATAAGCGGCAATCACAAGCGGGGAAACAACATCGTCACCATCATTGGACAAGGCAACCTGCTCCAACACCCAATCGCCGCCTGCAATAGTACCGCCAGTTGCGTCCGTCGAGGCGCCAATATCGGTACCGGTCGCCTGGCCGAGCTTACCAATGAATGCAAATCCAGCATCGCCGGCGGCGATATTACAGCCATAAAGCATAATATCGCCGTGCTCGGTCAACGTTTGTCCCAGTTGCTGAAGATCATTCGAATATTCGGCAATATTGGAGTCATTCAACGTCAGCGACCCCAGCTGTAGCGCACCGTCACTGCCATGGCTCAAAATATGAATGGCGTCATAACCCTGATTCTGCTGCGCCCACACTGCCAGTTGCGCCAGCCCGTCCTCACTGCCGTCGATCAGCTGCACTTCGATACCGGCGCCGATGCCGTCCACCAGGGTCTGATAGTCTTCCACGCTGCTGTCTACAAAGGCCACTTCCTTGCGGCCGTTATTCTGGCTCGGGTCAGCAGCTGTAATCTGTGTGGGCGCCAGCGCCAGGTCGCCATCGCTGAAGTGCACGGCCTGATCCGGAGCAGGCTGATGCACCGCATCCTGCTGAAAGGCCACATCGGTGGTCATGTCGACGGCGGTGGCCACGGCGGCACCATCCAGCAAAATGCGTGATTCAAGGGCGGTGATCAGCGGCTTGCGACGAAATTTGGGTAATGTTTTCGGGGTATCTTGCTTGTTCATGGCATCTGTCCCTGGTCGGCTCAGGGCGCCATACAAGACACCCGGCAAAAATATAATGAGGTTACTGGGTGCTATCGGTAGTGAAGTAGGCGGTGGCGCTCATTCCCGGCATCAAGGCGGCCGACGGTGTCAGCTCTGCACGCAATAGCAGGGTCTGGCTCACCGGATCGATGGCCGGACTGATGGCGGCAATGGTCGCCTCCACTCTGGCGCCGGTTTCATCTATCTGCAGCGTTAACGGCATGGCTGGCTGCAACCAGCTCAGCCAGGTGGCAGGCACCACCACCTCGGCCTCAAGCCGCTGGTCGGCGACAATTTCGATCAATTCCTGCTGCTGGCGAATGTTCTCGTGCTGGTTGACCAGCACCGTCACCACCTTGCCGTTGTAGGGAGCCTTGATTCGGCAGCGCTGGGTATTGATGCGGGCGATACGCAATTCGGCCTGGGTCTGGGCGTATTCCGACTGGGCCAGCGCTACGTCCAGGCTGCCGATCGAGCGCAGCTCGTTCAGTTGCCGGGCGTTATCCAGCTTGACCCTGGCGGCGGTATGCTCTGCCGCTACCTTGCCGGCCTGGGCTTCATACAGGGCACAATCGAGCCCGACCAACAGATCGCCCTTGTTGAAGCTTTCTCCCGGCCGTTTCGGCAGGCTGGTGATCCGGGCCGCCAGCTCGCCGGACAGCACAGCCCTGTCCCAGGCGTTGATCACCGCCCGGGCCTTGTGCTCCTCGGCCTGAATAGACGAGGCCGAAAAAAGCAGGGCCGCCAGCAGCAGGCCCTTGTTCGATAATGGTGTTATCAACTCATGTCACCCGTGCTGTCAGACTCTGCGCCGTTGGCCGGTACCGGCTCATTGTCGGCATTCGCAGACGGCACCATCGCCGCCGCGTCGCTAAACTCACCACGCTGCCACCGACCAAAACGCTCGCCAATGGTGTCGGCCAGTGCATCCACGCTGCTGGCGGCATAATCTTCCGGCAACAAATCCATGCCCATGGTCACAAAGACCCGGCCGTAGCTGTTTTGCAGATCCGCATAGGCTACGTCGCGCCGCAGCTCGGCCAGCAGGGTATTGAGCGACTCACGGATCAAGTCCAGTTCCGAGGTCCGTTTCATGCGCGCGGCATTGACGGTTTGCTCATTGATGCGGCTGGCCACGTTCAGGTAGCGATCGGCCAGATCAAACGACTTGCGTGACTCGTTATAGCGGATTCTGGCCAGATGCACCTGGGTCAGCACCGCCATGGATGACGCCAGGCGCTGCTCTTCGGCAAGCGCCTCACGGGTCTTGGCCAGACGGCGCTCGGCGCCCACCTTGAATACATCGAACAGGTTCCAGCTGACCTGGGCGCCCAGGGTGGTCCAGTTCTGATTGAGCAGATAATCACTGTCGTCCTGGTAAACGCCCGCATTGAGACTGATACCCGGCAACATTTTCAGAATGGCGGCTCGGGTGTCGGCGGCGGAAATACGCTGCTGGTAATAGGTTTCCACCAGCTCGGGCCGCTGGTTCAGCGCCAACTCTTCCATAGTCGCCAGCTCTACCGTCAGCTCGGGCACACTGAAGTCGGGCTCGTTTACATCCGCCAGCTCGAATACCGTGCCGGGTTTCAGCCCCATCAGCCCGGCCAGCTCGGTTCTGGCGTTGGACAAGTCCTGCTTCAACGACTGCAGCGAGCGCAGCACATCGAGCAGTTCGCGCTGATAATACAGCGCTTCCATCGGAGAGCGCAGTTGCAGCAATTCAACCTGACGCGAGTCGTCAAGCGCGGCGGAGGCTTGCTCAATCAAGGGACCGATTTTCTGCAGCAAGCGCTCGGCCGACACCGCCCGCCAGTAGGCACCGCGCACATCCTGGGTGATGTTATGGCTGACCTTGCGCTCCCGCTCCTTGGCAATCAGATAACGATCCGCATGCTGCTTGGCACGCACGTAAGACAGGCCGAAGTCGAGCACATTCCAGCTCAGTGCTAGGTCGTAGGTGGAACGCTGTTTATCCTGGGAAATGGAATAGGAAGGATTGGGTCCAAGGGGCTCGGGGTGTCCGTCCTGAAAACCAACGCTGGCGGAGGCGGCAAAGTTGCTGCGCTCGGAATAACCGGCCGAGGCGGCGAGACTGGGCAGCATTTCATGCTGAACCAGATCGATCTGGCCCTGCTCCATCGCCGATTCCAGCGCCTTTAGTTTTTTATCCCGGTTGTTGCGCACCGCGCGGGCAATGGCATCTTCCAGCCCGATACTATCCAGCACCTGATCTTGCTCCTGTGCGAGCAGCGTCATGTCTGCCTGCACCGTTGCGCTGACGTTATCGGGAGAAATCGCTTCTGGAGTGACGGCACAGCCAGTGATGGCCAACACCATTGATGAGGCAAGCAAGGTCTTCTTGAACATATATTAATCTCTTAACTTTCTGAGGGAGCCAGTATCCGTTTGGCTATGTTCACTGAACAGTGACGTTAACCGGAGATAGTAAATACAGGATGAATTTAAAAGGAATCAGGAGGGTGAGGCAGGAGTGATCTATTCGATATCGATCGGGCAGCGTAGCCCAACCCTGTAAGGCTGTAGTATGAATCACAAGTAAAACCCGCTTTATCGTCCATGAATAACCGCAGATAATTTATGTGTAAAATAATTTCGGATGCTAGCAGCGTTAGATAAGAGTATCAAATGAAAACCTTTGATTTTCAGTCAACGTCATTAAAGTATCATGAATCGGCGTCGAACGGCCCCAAAAGAGGCCGTATTGGATACATCAATATAATCGCATACTACGGCATGAGCGGCCGGCGTATAAAGGTCTCGTGGTTGCACTCCAGACAGCTGGTCAGTACCTCCGGGTGGGTCACTTCGTGGGTATGGGCGCACAGGGTGCAATCGTAGAGACCCGGCCCTACCACCTCACCGGCCCGGTATTCGCCGTGATGCTCCAGCTCAGAGGCCAGCTCCCGCCATTCGAGCTGGCTCTTGTCGGTCACATCGGCCAGCCAGCCCCACACGGTTTCCTTGATGCGGCGATAGAAGAGGCTGTCACGAAATTCGTCGCCGCTGTCTTCCATTTCCGCCAGATCCCGCTTCACATACTGGGCAATCAGCGCCAGTTCGTCCTTGGTCAGATCGCCGGCGGCTTCCATGTAAGCCTGGGTGGTTTCTACCATGTCCCTGATGCTGGTGTTTTCGGTCTGCTGCCACTGGCGGTGCAGCTCCTCGACGAAGGCGTCGTAGCCTTTCTTGTGTTTTTGCTCTTTATTATCCATGTTCCCCCCTTGGATGCGCGGTACCAGGAGGAGCGGCTATTGTTGCCCTCCCCCCCCTGGGGTATTCTATGGCGATTTATCGCCGTGGTTTATCACCCATTTCACAGATCCGGATGTCACTAATGCAAGAGCAATACATTCCCCAGAACATTGAGCCCGCAGTGCAACGCTTGTGGGCCGAGCAGCAGACCTTCAAGGCCACCGAACAGCCGGGCAAAGACAAGTTCTACTGCCTATCCATGTTTCCCTATCCTTCCGGTCGACTGCACATGGGGCATGTACGTAACTACACCATAGGTGACGTTATCTCTCGCTACCAACGGCTGCAAGGCAAAAACGTGCTGCAGCCCATCGGCTGGGATGCCTTTGGCCTGCCCGCCGAGAACGCCGCCATCAACAACAAGACGGCACCGGCGCCCTGGACCTATGAAAACATCGATTACATGAAGAACCAGCTCAAGCGGCTGGGCTTCGGTTATGACTGGGATCGGGAACTGGCCACCTGCACTCCCGAATATTACCGCTGGGAGCAGTGGTTCTTCACCAAGCTGTATGAAAAAGGCCTGGTCTACAAGAAGACTTCGTCCGTCAACTGGTGCCCGCACGATGAAACCGTGCTGGCCAACGAGCAGGTCAACGACGGCTGCTGCTGGCGTTGTGACACCCCGGTGGAGCAGAAAGAAATTCCCCAGTGGTTCATCAAGATCACCGAATACGCCGACGAATTGCTCAAGGACATCGACAACCTGGACGAGTGGCCCGAGCAGGTCAAGACCATGCAGCGCAACTGGATTGGCCGCAGCGAAGGCGTCACCCTGAGCTTTGCGGTTGCCGAGCAGGACCAGTCCTTCGAAGTCTATACCACTCGCCCCGACACCCTGTTTGGCGTGACCTATGTCGGCATTGCCGCCGGTCATGCGCTGGCCACCCAGGCTGCCGAGAACAATCCGGCCCTGGCCGCCTTCATCGAAGAATGCAAACACCACAAGGTGGCCGAGGCCGAAATGGCCACCATGGAGAAGAAGGGCATGGCCACCGGTTTGTACGCGGTTCACCCGCTGACCGGCAAGCAGGTGCCGATCTGGGTCGCCAACTTCGTGCTGATGGATTACGGCTCCGGTGCCGTGATGGCGGTGCCCGCCCACGATCAGCGTGACTTCGAGTTTGCCACCCAGTACGGCCTGGACATCACACCGGTGATCAAGCCCGCCGACGGCGACGAGCCGGACCTCGGTGACGCCGCCTATATCGATAAGGGCGTGCTGTTCAACTCCGGCGAGTTTGACGGTCTCGACTTCGATCAGGCCTTCAATGCCATCGCCGATACCCTGATTGCCAAAAATCTGGGCCGTCGCACCGTCAACTTCCGTCTGCGTGACTGGGGCGTGAGCCGCCAGCGTTACTGGGGCGCGCCCATTCCGATGCTAAACCTGGAAGACGGCTCGGTCGTCGGCGTACCGGAAGCAGACTTGCCGGTGATACTGCCGGAAGACGTGGTGATGGACGGCATTCAGAGCCCGATCAAGGCCGACCCCGAATGGGCCAAGACCAGCTATAACGGCCAGCCGGCACGGCGCGAAACCGATACCTTCGACACCTTCATGGAGTCGTCCTGGTATTACGCCCGTTACTGCAGCCCGGAATACGATCAGGGCATGCTGGATGTGGAAAAAGCCAACTACTGGCTGCCGGTGGATCAGTACATCGGCGGCATCGAACACGCCTGTATGCACCTGCTGTACGCCCGCTTCTTCCACAAGCTGCTGCGCGATACCGGCCTGGTCGAGTCCGACGAGCCCTTCAAGCGCCTGCTGTGCCAGGGCATGGTACTGGCCGACGCCTTCTACCATACCGATGAAAAAGGCGCCCGCACCTGGGTCAGCCCGCTGGATGTCACCATGGAGCGGGACGAAAAGGGCCGGGTCAAGCGCGCGCTGGATAAAGACGGTCGCGAGCTGGTACACACCGGCATGACCAAGATGTCCAAGTCCAAGAATAACGGCATCGATCCGCAGGTGATGGTCGACAAGTACGGCGCCGATACCGTGCGCCTGTTCATGATGTTCGCCTCCCCCGCCGACATGACCCTGGAATGGTCCGACTCCGGCGTCGAAGGCGCGCTGCGCTTCCTCAAGCGCCTGTGGAAACTGGTGTTTGAACACCAGGCTCTGGGTGAGGTTGCCGCGCTGGATGTGGCCGCATTGAGCAACGATCAGAAGGCCCTGCGCCGCGACGTGCACAAAACCATTGCCAAGGTGAGCGACGATGTCGGTCGCCGCCAGACCTTCAACACCGCCATCGCCGCCATCATGGAGCTGATGAACAAGCTGACCAAGGTCGAGATGAGTGACGCACAAAACCGCGCCCTGCTGCAGGAAGCGCTGGAAGCGGTCACCATCATGCTGCACCCCATAGTGCCGCACACCTGTTTCGAACTGTGGCAGGCACTGGGCCAGAGCGATATCGATCACGCTCAGTGGCCGGTGGCCGATGCCGATGCCCTGGTAGAAGACGAGAAACTGGTGGTGGTGCAGGTCAACGGCAAGGTACGTGGCAAGATTACCGTCGCCGCCGATGCCAGCCGGGAAGCGGTAGAAGCCGCCGGCCAGGCCGACGACAACGTGGCCCGTCACCTGGACGGCAAGACGGTACGCAAGGTGATCTACGTGCCCGGCAAGCTGCTGAACATCGTCGCGAACTAACTCGTCGCGCACTAAGAAACGTGAGGGGTGAGGAGTCAGGCGTGAGGGGGTTATACCTCGCGCCTCACACTTCGCCCCTCACCATCTGTCGTAGGGTCGATTTCAATCGACCAATGACCGTGACTCGCGGTCTGACTCGGTCGAATAAATTCGACCCTACCAAGAAACGCGAAGAGTAAGGGATAAGGAGTGAGGAGTCCCCCTCACCCCTCACGCTTTACCCCTATCGGTTAATTTTAAGGAGTTTTCATGCTCACTCGAATCAAGGCAGGGCTACTGATACTGCTGACGCTGCTGCTGACCGGTTGCGGCTTTCAGCTCAGGGGCGGCGACAACCTGGCGCCCGAGCTGCAGCGGCTGGCGCTGGTTGGCGACGACAAGACCCAGTTTTATCGGCTGGTGGCGGCCCGGCTGCAACGCGCCGGTGCGCAACTGGTCGAGCCCGACGCACTGACGCCGGTGCTGACTATTTCGGGTCTGGGACAGGGCAACAGCGTGGCCTCGGTCAACTCGCGGGCCGATGCGCTCGAATACGCCACCCGCTTCAACACCCGCTTTACCCTGGATATGCCCGACGAGCCGCGCCAGGTGTTCAATGTCACCTTCAACCGCAGCTTCCTCGATAAATCCGAGCAGGCACTGGCCTCCGGCCGGGAGCAGCAGCAACTGCGCGAGCAGATGGAATTCGAGGCGGCCGCGCAAATCGTGCGCCAGCTCAATCGCCTGTCGTTCTGATGCGTCTTTACCCGGAACAGCTGCCGCAACATCTGCAGGCCGGGCTGGCACCCTGCTATTTCATTTACGGTGACGAGCCGCTGCTGAAGCAGGAAGCGCTGGACACCCTGCGCCAGGCCGCCCGCACGCTGGGGTTTGACGAGCGTCACCGCTTCGATGCCGACGAGGGCCTGGACTGGGACGACATTTTCGATGCCAGTCAGTCGATGAGCCTGTTCAGTCAGCGCCAGATCATCGAGCTGCACCTGCCGGACAAGCTCGACAAAACCGGCTCGGATCGGTTGCGCGAACTGCTCAAACAATGTCACCCGGATTTATTGCTGCTCGTTACCGGCCCCCGGCTCAATCAGCAACAACAGAAGAGCGCCTGGTTCAAGGCGCTGACGGCGGCGGGCCCCCAGGTGCCGGTTATTACCCCGGATGCCCGGCATTTTCCCCGCTGGCTGAGCCAACGCCTGCACCAGCATGGCATGAGCGCCGAACCCGAGGCCCTGCGCTGGCTGGCCTATGCCTTCGAGGGCAACCTGCTGGCGGTAGTCGGCGAAATCGAAAAACTGGCCCTGCAAAATCTGCCGCAACCGCTGACACTGGCGCTGTTGCAGCAGCAGGTACAGCCCCATCATCAGTTCAATCCCTTTCAGCTGTTCGACCCCCTGTTGCAGGGCAAGGTCAAACGGGCCTGTCGCATCCTGCTGCAACTGCGCCAGGAAGGAATAGAAGCCGGCATGCTGTGCCATTTGCTGGCCCGGGAGCTGAGCACCCTGCAGCAACTGCAGCTGGGGTTGCAGGGCGGGCAGTCGTTTCATCAGCTGGCCGGCACCCTGCATGTCTGGTCCAGTCGCCAACCGATGATGCAGGCGGCCCTCGGCCGACTGCCACTGCCCAAGCTGCAGCAGTTGCAGTCCATGCTCGCCGCCGCCGACCGGGCCGTGGCCGCCTTCGATGACGACGAAGCCTGGCGCTGGCTGTACAGCCTGTGTGTCGGCTTTCTCGATGCGAAACCGCTGACTATTAATCCAAACATGTAAGGAGTGAGGTGTAAGACGTGAGGAGACAGTTCAACACACTCGGGGCCAAATTGCCGACGGCCTTCGCACTCGGCAAACGCTCCTTGCCCGCCTGTTCCCCCTTACCCCTCACGCCTCACCGCTTTCACGCCTCACCCTTCACGGAATAAACCATGAAAAAAGCCATCGGCCTGCTGGGCGGCACCTTCGACCCCATTCATATCGGCCATCTGCGCCCGGCCATCCATGTGCTGGAGCGACTGGAACTGGCCGAGGTGCGGCTGTTGCCTAATTATATTCCGCCCCACAGAGCCACACCCGACAGCGCACCGGCACACCGCCTCGCCATGGTAAAACTGGCGGCGGCACAAACCCCGGGGCTGACCGTCGACGACCGGGAACTGAGGCGCGACCGCCCCTCCTACACCATCGAGACGCTGATCGAGCTGCGTCGGGAATTTCCCCGGGTTCCCTTGTGCTTTCTGATGGGCATGGACTCCCTGTGCAGCCTGGATCGCTGGCATCGCTGGCAGGAGCTGCTCGACCATGCCCATCTGGTGGTCAGCCACAGGCCCGGCTGGATGCCCGAGTTCAACCCGACCATAGAAGCGCTGTATCAGGCCCACGGCACCCGGGACAGCGAGCAATTGCATCGCAAACCGGCCGGCTGTATTTATCTGATCGATAACCCGCAACTGGATATTTCCTCCACCCGGATTCGTGAATGCATTCGAGCCGGGAACAATCCGCAATATTTATTGCCTGACCCGGTCGCGGACTATATTCGAGATAAGGGACTCTATAACGGGCCCGTGTTATAATTCGCTGTCATTTTGAATTGAGGAGAACGCCCCCTTGCAAGGTCAAGAACTGCATACCTTCATCGTCGACAAGCTCGACGATCTGAAAGCCCGCGATATTCAGGTTCTGGATGTCAGCGGCAAGTCCACCATCACCGACTGCATGATCATCTGCTCCGGTAATTCCAGCCGCCATGTCAATTCCATCGCCGAGCACCTGGCCACCGAAGCCAAGCATGCCGGTCTGCACCTGATGTGTGTAGACGGTATGGACGCCGGAGAATGGGTACTGGTCGACCTGGGCGATGCCATCGTGCACGTAATGCAGGAAGAAACCCGCGACTTTTACCAGCTCGAAAAACTCTGGGGTGGCAACAGCGTCGGAGCCGTGGCCTGATGAAATTGCAACTGGTGGCGGTCGGCACCAAAATGCCGGCCTGGGTAACCGCCGGTTTTCAGGAATATCAGCGGCGTTTCCCTCGGGATCTGCCGCTTGAGCTGGTCGAGATCGCGGCCGGTAAACGCGGCAAGAATGCCGATATCGAGCGCATTCTGCACAAGGAAGGCGAGCAGATGCTGGCGGCGGTGGCCAAGTCGGCACGCATCGTCACCCTCGATATTCCGGGCCGTCCCTGGACCACGGAGCAAGTATCCGGCGAGCTGACCCGCTGGCAGCTTGACGGCCGGGATGTCGCCATTCTGATCGGCGGTCCCGAAGGGCTGTCGCCGGCCTGCAAGGCCGCCGCAGAACAATCCTGGTCGCTATCGCCACTGACGCTGCCTCATCCGCTGGTGCGGGTAGTGGCGGCAGAAAGCCTGTATCGCGCCTGGAGCATCAATAACAACCACCCCTATCACCGGGAATAATGATGGCAAAAGGCCGGGTAAAGATGCGCGATCATGGCGCCGAATCATCCCTGTACTGGCGCCGGGCGGTGATTGCGTTTATGGGCATAGTGATATTGCTGGGGGTATTGCTTGCCAATCTTTACCATCTGCAGATCAACGAACACCAGAGTTATCAGACCCGCTCCAACGATAACCGCATCAAGGTGCTGCCCATCGCCCCCACCCGCGGCCTGATCTTCGATCGCAACGGCGTGCTGCTGGCGGAAAACCGGCCCATCTACAGCCTGGAAATCATTCCCGAACAATCCCCTGATCTGGACACCACCGTCGACGAGTTGATTGCGCTGCTCGACCTGGATCCCGAGGTCAAGGCCCGCTTTCTGGCCGACGTGCGCCGCCAGCGCCGTTTCAACCCGGTGGTGCTGGTCAATCGCCTGAGCGAAGAGCAGGTGGCCCTGTTCAGCATCAATCAGCATAAATACCCGGGCGCGAACATCGAGGCCTATCTCAAGCGCTTTTATCCCTACCGGGATACCTTCACCCACGTGATCGGCTATGTGGCGCGTATCAACGACAAGGACGTGGCGCGCCTGCAGCAAGACAACAAGCTGGCCAACTACGCTGCCACCCGCGATATCGGCAAGCTGGGGGTAGAGCGTTACTACGAGGATCTGCTGCACGGCCAGGCCGGCTATCAGGAAGTCGAAGTCAACAACCGCGGCCGGGTGATCCGCACCCTCAAGTACCAGCCGCCGATACCGGGCAGCGATATCTATCTCAACGTGGATGTTGCGCTGCAGCAGAAAGCGCAGAAACTGATGGCCGAGCGCCGGGGGGCCGCCGTCATCATGAGTCCGAAAGACGGCAAGATACTGGCGCTGATTTCCAGCCCCAGCTACGACCCCAATCTGTTCGTGCACGGCATCAGCAGCCCACAATACCGGGAGCTACTTAACAACCCGGACCGCCCGCTGATCAACAGAGCCAGCCAGGGCATCTACGCTCCCGCCTCTACCGTCAAGCCGATGATGTCGGTCATGGGGCTGAACGAAGGCGCCATTACCCCCAGCACCCGTTTCTTTGGCGGACCCTATTTCCAGATCCCCAATACCAAGCGTAAATTCCGCGACTGGCGGCGCTGGGGCCACGGCTGGATGGATGTGTACCGGGCCATCGAAATCTCGGCCGATACCTTTTTCTACGATCTGGCCTACCGGGTGGGCATAGACAAGATCAACGATTACATGAGCCGCTTCGGCTTCGGCCAGTATTCCGGGGTCGATCTGCACGAAGAAACCAGCGGTACCATGCCGTCCCGCGACTGGAAACAGGCACGTCACAAGCAACCCTGGTATCAGGGCGACACCATCTCGATCGGCATCGGTCAGGGCTACTGGACCGCGACCCCGCTGCAACTTGCCCGGGCCGTCGCCATCATGGTGGACCACGGCGAAACGGTTCATCCCCGGCTGTTGCATGGCATCAAGGGACCCGAGGGCATGATCTCGATGCCGGTCAGTAAAGGTAATCCCATTCAACTGAAGCAAGACAGCTTCTGGGATGTGGGTCTTTCCGGCATGTACCGGGTAATCAACGGCAGAGAGGGCACCGCCCGGCGGGCCTTTGCCGATACCCCCTACAAGGCGGGCGGCAAGTCCGGTACCGCTCAGGTATTCGGCCTGGCCGAAAACCAGCAGTACGACCACGCCAGTACCAAGGAACATCTGCGCGACAACGCCCTGTTTGTGGCCTACGCACCCTTTGAAAATCCGGAGGTCGTCGTATCTGTGGTATTGGAAAACGCCGGTGGCGGCAGCTCACACGCCGCTCCCGTGGCCCGGGCTCTGCTCGATCTCTACATGATCCCCGAGCTATTGCAGGACCCCGAAGGCGAGGAACAGACGCATGAATAAACGACAGCACCGCCGCTCCCTGTCGGAGATATTGCACCTGGACTGGCCGCTGCTGCTGGCGCTGCTGACCCTGCTCGGCGCCAGCCTGGCCATTCTTTATTCCGCCTCCGGTGAAAGCCTGGACTCGCTTACTCGTCAGGGTCTGCGTATCGGCCTGTCACTGGTGGTAATGATGGTGCTGGCGCAATTACCGCCCGGCTTCTATGCCCGCTGGGCGCCACCGGTGTTTATGCTGGGGGTCATACTGCTGGTGCTGGTGCTGCTGGTCGGCGATATCGGCAAGGGGGCACAACGCTGGCTGGAATTGGGCTCCTTTCGCTTCCAACCCTCGGAAATCATGAAGCTGGTGATGCCGATGACCATCGCCGCCTATATCAGCCGCTATCCGCTGCCACCCAGCCTGTTGCATGTCTTTCTGGCACTGGGGCTGGTGCTGCTCCCCACCCTGCTGATCGCCAAGCAACCGGATCTGGGCACGTCTCTGCTGGTGGCAGCCTCCGGTTTTTTCGTCATTTTTCTGGCCGGCATGTCCTGGCGACTGATTATGGCCGCCGTGGCTGCCATTGCCGCCTTTCTGCCGGCCCTGTGGTTTTTTCTGATGCACGATTATCAGAAACGACGGGTTCTGACTCTGCTCAACCCGGAAAGTGACCCACTGGGCGCCGGTTATCATATCATCCAGTCCAAGATTGCCATTGGCTCGGGCGGACTCTGGGGCAAGGGCTGGCTGCAGGGCACCCAGTCGCAGCTGGAGTTTCTTCCCGAACGCCATACCGACTTTATCTTTGCGGTATTGAGTGAAGAGTTCGGCCTGGTTGGCGTCTGCCTGCTGATGCTGCTCTATCTGTTCATCATCTGGCGCGGCCTCTATATCTCGATGCAGGCCCAGGGGGCATTTCCCCGTCTGCTCGGTGGCGCCCTGACCCTGACTTTTTTCGTGTACGTGTTCGTCAATATCGGCATGGTCAGCGGCCTGCTGCCGGTGGTGGGAGTGCCCTTGCCCCTGATCAGTTACGGCGGTACCTCCATGGTGACACTGATGGCCGGATTTGGCATCCTGATGTCCGTGCATACTCATAAGCGCCTGTTGGCCAAATAAAAGGATTATCGAATGCGTCTTGCCCTTGTTTCTGCCGCCTTGCTGTCCACCACCTCGGTAACGGCCGCAGAGATGAATCCGGAACAGCAGCGCTGGCTCGACGAGCTGGCCGGCAAGTTCGAGTTGCCCGTCACCGAGTTGAACGACGCCATCACCCAGGCTACTTATCAGCAATCGATCATCGATGCCATGACCCGGCCGGCAGAAGCCAAGCCCTGGCACCAGTACAGCCCCATCTTTCTGACCGACAAACGTCTGCAGCAGGGCGTCGAATTCTGGCAGCAACATGCCGAACTGCTGGCCCGGGCCGAGCAGGAACTGCAGGTGCCGGCACAAGTCATTACCGCCATCATCGGGGTGGAAACCTTTTATGGCGCCCACATGGGCAGCCACAAGGTACTGGATGCGCTCTATACCCTGGGCTTCAACTACCCGCCCCGGGGCGAGTTCTTCCGCTCCGAGTTCGCCCATTACCTGCAACTGGCCAAAGAGCAGGACTGGACGCTGGATGAGCAGAAAGGCTCCTACGCCGGCGCCATGGGCATGGGCCAGTTTATTTCCTCCAGCTACCGTCATTATGCGGTCGACTTCGACTTCGACGCCGACGGCGAACGCAACCTGTTTCAGCCGGTCGATGCCATCGGCAGCGTCGCCAACTACTTTCACGAGCATAAATGGCAGCCGGGTGACGATGTCGCCTACCCGGCTAAAGTGACCGATACCGAGGCGGCCGACGCCCTGCTGAGTCCGGCACTGGAAATGAGCCACAGCTGGGCCGAACTGGCCGCCGCCGGTGTGGTCGTCGATCAGGAGCTGGCCGCCGATACGCCGGTCAAGCTGATCCGTCTGGACGGCGTCGACGGGCCGGAATATTGGGTGGTAAGACATAACTTTTACGTGATTACCCGCTATAATCGCAGCCCCTTGTACGCCATGGCAGTCTATCAACTCAGTGAGCAGCTTAAGCAGGCCTATGAACAGTCTCTCTAAATCCCTTTTGCCGTTGGCGGCACTGATGCTTGCCGCCTGCAGTTCCCAGCCTGATCCCGAACAGGGCCAGACCCAGGATGATGCCTACGATCGGGAAACCGCCGGCGGCCGGTATGCCCTGCGCCAGGACAAGCCACCGGGTGTGGCGCCCAACCTGGACCACGTCAAGGACGCGGTGCCGCGCTATGAACCCTATACCCGCCAGGGCAACAAGAACTACAACGTCTGGGGGCAGGATTACGAGGTATGGCAGGAAGTCGAGAACTACCAGGATGAAGGCATGGCCTCCTGGTATGGCGCCAAGTTCCACGGCTATCACACCTCCAACGGCGAGGTATATGACATGTATACCATGACCGCCGCCCACAAGAATCTGCCGTTGCCTTCCTTCGTGCGGGTCACCAACAAGGAAAACGGCAAACAGGTGGTGGTGCGGGTCAATGATCGCGGTCCCTTCCACGACGACCGGGTACTCGATGTGTCCTATGCCGCCGCCTACAAGCTGGGCATGCTCAATACCGGCACCGCGCCGGTGAAAATCGAGCTGATCAAGGTGGCACCCGACGGCCAGGAAACCCGCCTGGCAAAGGTCACCGAAGGTAAGCATATTCAGTTACTGGCCACCCGCTCTGCCGATAAAGCCAAGGAACTTGCTGCCCGCCTGAGCAAAGAGTATGGTTTCCCCGCCCGAGTCGAGCGCCAGTCTGAATGGTATCGCCTGCAGATGGGGCCTATTCCGGCCAATAAAACAGAAAACACCCTGACCCGGCTGATTGCCGAAGGGTATGCACAGGCCTATTTTCTGAACTGAACAGCCTGTTTTAATTCATCTTATACCGGCAGCCACTGCCTCTTTACACAGGGACCCAGCAGACGTTATGCGTATGGTTAACACTCTCCCCTCCTTATTCCTCGCCGCTTTTGTGTCCTTTACCACTCAGGCACAGACTCAGGGCCCCATGATTCCGGAGCCGCCGGCCATCGCTGCCAAATCCTATGTACTGATGGACTATTCCAGCGGCCAGGTACTGGTGTCGCACCAGGCCGACGAAAAACTGCCGCCGGCCAGCCTGACCAAGATGATGACCTCCTACATTCTGGGTCAGGCGCTGCAGGAAGGTAAGGTCAAGCGGGACGATCTGGTCACCATCAGCGAAGCGGCCTGGGCACAGAACTTTCCCGGCTCGTCGGTGATGTTTCTGGAAGTGGGCAAACAGGTCAGCATCGATCAGCTGAACCGCGGCATCATCATTCAGTCCGGTAACGATGCCACCGTGGCCGTGGCCGAACATCTGGCCGGCAGCGTCAATTCCTTTGCCGATCTGATGAATGGCTGGGCGGCGCGTCTGGGCATGAACGACAGTCACTTCGTCACCCCGCACGGCCTGCACAGCGACGACATGTATACCACCGCTTACGACATGGCGCGGCTGGGGCAGGCGCTGATCCGCGATGTGCCGGAAGAATATAAAATCTATGCCGAAAAATCCTTTACCTTCAATGGTATAACCCAGCACAACCGCAATACCCTGCTGTGGGATCAGTCGCTGAATGTCGATGGCATCAAGACCGGTCATGTCGAGGCCGTGGGGTATAACCTGGTGTCATCCGCCACCAAGGAAGACATGCGCCTGATCGCCGTGGTGATGGGAGCATCGAACGAACGGATGCGCGCCTCCGAAAGCAAGAAGCTGCTGACCTATGGCTTTCGCTTCTATCAGACCCTGACCCCGTATCAGGCGGGCAGCAAGCTGATGGATCAACGCATCTGGATGGGCGACAAGGACACCGTCGCCCTCGGCGTCGACAAGACGGTCGCGGTGACCATTCCCCGTGGCCAGGCTCAGAGCCTGGAAGCCGACTTTACCCTCGACAAGGCATTGAAAGCCCCGCTGGCCAAAGGCGAACAGGTCGGCACCCTGCACCTGAAGCTCGACGGCAAAGACGTGATAACCATGCCGCTGGTGGCGCTGGAAGAAGTCGAGCAGGGTGGCATCTTCAGCCGTCTGATCGACTACATCAAGTTGCTGGTTCAGGATCTGTTCAACTAAGCATCGCCGAGTCGGATAAACCACAAGCCGGAAGGAATGCGCTTCCGGCTTTTTTTATCACGACTCTTCTCTGGCTCGATGACTTGCCGGTTTCGAAACCGGCGATTTTATGATAAAAATGTGACATTGGTTATGGAACAGTCTCCATTACCCCCGAATACCGCACGTTGTAAAGGTTGCCATGAATACCAAATTTGATGAGTTGCTCGATTTTCCCTGCCGCTTTCCCTTCAAGATCCTGGGCCTGGCCGACGAGCGTCTGCCCGATATGGTGGTGGAAGTGCTGCAACAGCATGTGCCCGGTGATTACAGTCCCCAGGTTCGCCCCAGCAGCAAGGGTACCTACCATGCGGTGACCGTGCAGGTCACGGTACACAGCAAGGAACAGGTCGAATTGCTGTACCAGCAACTGGGTGAACTGGAACTGGTCAAGTACGTACTCTAGGACATAGTGATGCCGCAGGATAAGCTTACCGTCAGGCACTGGGGACAGGCCTCCTATGAACACGTCTGGCATACCATGCAGACGTTTACCGATCAGCGGGGCGAAGACACCCAGGATGAATTCTGGCTGGTCGAGCACCTGCCGGTGTTCACTCAGGGTCAGGCCGGCAAGGCCGAGCATATTATCAATGTCGGCGACATTCCACTGGTACAGACAGACCGCGGCGGCCAGGTTACCTATCATGGGCCCGGTCAGCTGGTGCTGTATCTGCTGGTCGATGTACGCCGCAAGAAACTCGGCGTTCGTCCCCTGGTCACCGGCATGGAAAGCGCCATCGTCAACCTGCTGGCCGATTATCAGATTGCAGCCTATGCCAAGCCCGATGCTCCCGGCGTTTATGTGGGAGACAGCAAGATTGCCTCGCTGGGGCTACGGGTACGCCGCGGCTGCTCTTTTCATGGACTGGCGCTGAACGTCAATATGGATTTGACTCCCTTTCTGCGGATCAACCCCTGCGGGTACGCCGGCATGGCCATGACCCAGTGTTGTGCCCTGGGCGGACCCCAGACTCTTGAAGAAGCTCAGTCCCGACTGGTACCCTTGCTGGCAGATCAGCTTGGTTATCAACATCTCTACTACACCACAGAGAAACTGAAATTATGAATAAACCTGTACGCGTAGAGCCCGGCGTAAAATTGCGTGATGCCGACAAGATGGCCCTGATCCCGGTCAAGTATATGCCGGAGGCAGACGAGGAAGTGTTGCGCAAGCCGGAGTGGATGAAGATCAAGCTTCCTCCCAGCAACCAGCGCATACAGAACCTGAAGAGCATCATGCGCGAGAACAAGCTGCATTCGGTCTGCGAAGAGGCGTCCTGCCCCAACCTGCCCGAGTGCTTCAACCACGGCACCGCCACCTTCATGATCCTCGGCGCCATCTGTACCCGCCGCTGCCCATTCTGCGATGTGGCCCACGGCCGCCCGCTGGCGGTGGATCCGGAAGAGCCGGCCAAGCTGGCCAAGACCATCAAGGAGCTGGGCCTCAAGTACGTGGTGATCACCTCGGTAGACCGGGACGATCTGCGTGACGGCGGTGCCCAGCACTTCGTCGACTGTATTCGCGCCATTCGCGAGCAGAGCCCGAACACCAGGATTGAAATTCTGACCCCGGACTTCCGTGGCCGCATGGATACCGCGCTGGAAATCTTCAAGGATACCCCGCCGGACGTGTTCAATCACAACCTGGAAACCGCCCCGCGCCTGTATCGGGTTGCCCGTCCCGGCGCCGATTACAAGTGGTCGCTGGAGCTGCTGCGCCGGTTCAAGGAAATGCACCCGCAGGTAGCCACCAAGTCCGGCCTGATGATGGGCCTTGGCGAAACCAACGAAGAAATCGCAGAGGTACTCAAGGATCTGCGTGCTCACAACGTCACCATGCTGACCCTGGGCCAGTACCTGCAGCCGAGCCGTCATCACCTGCCGGTGAAGCGCTACGTGCCGCCGGCAGAGTTCGACGAGCTGAAAGTGATTGCCGACAGCATCGGTTTCACCCACGCCGCCTGCGGCCCCTTCGTTCGCTCGTCCTACCACGCGGATCTGCAGGCCCAGGGTGTGGAAGTGAAGTAATCGCCCTACCCTGCATCAAAAAGGAGCCGAAAGGCTCCTTTTTTGTTGTTCACTTCAGACTCAGCAGTGAAAGTGCAGCAATCAACACTGCACAAGTCGACCAAAGGGGTCACGACGCCGACACGCTACAAGCACATCCATGTGAGCTCGGACATGCCATCCATGGCATGTCACGGTCGGCTCTGTGATCCCCTTTGCCTTCCTTTCGGCTTGGGAGTCGCCCGCAGGAGGTGCCAACCGGCAACGCCGATGTATCAAAGAGGACGGAGGGAGCTGCTCAGCCGACCATCCGCGCCACGGATGGCGCGGCTGAGCCTACAAGGATGTATGTACGGCGAGTCGGCGGAGCTGGCCCTTCGTCCTCTTTCCTGACTCAAACAACCGCCTCTCGGCATTTTGGGAGCGAGAAACAAAAAGGAGCCTTGCGGCTCCTTTTTAAACGACTTATCGGACGACTCAAGCCTGACGACGAGCGGTCACGGCGTCGGCCAGTCGCGCCAGCAGGACTTCGGTATCGTCCCAGCCGATGCAGGCGTCGGTGATGCTCTGACCATAGGTAAGCTC
Organism: Oceanisphaera sediminis; assembly: GCF_039539745.1. Taxonomy (NCBI): domain Bacteria; kingdom Pseudomonadati; phylum Pseudomonadota; class Gammaproteobacteria; order Aeromonadales; family Aeromonadaceae; genus Oceanisphaera; species Oceanisphaera sediminis. The sequence continues at coordinate 18,546 of NZ_BAABDS010000004.1, read as the reverse complement.
GCACCCCTCTTCCAGATCCTGACGGCCTTCCACCAGATGGCTTTCTACCATCACGCCCATGATCGCCTGCTCACCGGCGGCCAGCTGGGTGCAGACATCGTCACAGACCACCATCTGGCGCTGATACTGCTTGCTGCTGTTGGCATGGCTGAAATCGATCATCAGCTTCTGCGGCAATCCGGCTTTTTCCAGGCCGGCGCAGACCGTGGCCACGTGATCGGCGCTGTAATTCGGCTCCTTGCCACCGCGCAGAATGATATGGCAGTCCGGGTTGCCGGCGGTGGCAACAATGGCGGAATGGCCCAGCTTGGTCACCGACAGAAAGTGGTGCGAAGCGCTGGCGGCGCCAATGGCATCGGCCGCCACCTTGATGGTGCCGTCGGTACCATTCTTGAACCCGACCGGGCAGGACAGACCGGACGCCAGCTCACGGTGTACCTGAGACTCGGTGGTGCGGGCACCGATGGCGCCCCAGCTCATCAGATCTGCCAGATACTGCGGCGTGATCATGTCGAGAAATTCGCTGGCGGTGGGCAGGCCCAGATCGTTGAGATCCAGCAGCAGCTTGCGACCGGTGCGCAGGCCGTCGTTGATCTGAAAACTGTTGTCCAGATAAGGGTCGTTGATCAGCCCCTTCCAGCCGACGGTGGTGCGCGGCTTTTCAAAATAGACCCGCATCACGATTTCCAGCCTGTCCGCATAGTGATCGCGCAACACCTTGAGCCGCTTGCCATATTCGATGGCCGCCTCGGTGTCGTGAATGGAACAGGGACCGATCACCACCAGCAGACGATCATCTTCGCCAGCCAGCAGTCGGTGAATGGCCTGACGTGATTCGAATACGGTCGACGAGGCGGTATCGGTGGCCGGATATTTTTCCAGCACCGCTATCGGTGGAAGTAGTTCTTTGATTTCGTTAATGCGGATATCGTCGGTTTGAAAGTGCATGAGCAACCCTGCTTACATTACCGAGCCCCTGGCTCGCTTTTATCGGAAAAGACTGGTTTTCAATCTATCCCGCCCAGCGACGGCTGTAAACGCTCAATTACCCCATGGCCGCATTTGTTTGATAGGAAGTGCCAATTAATATGGCAACAAACAACTCATGGACAACAAAATGAAAACCATTATCATTCAACCACAACCCCGACACACTCAATAGATGGCTCAACATGCTTAAAACCGTCACCTTTGCCCTCGTGCATTTTACCGTGGCCTTCAGCGTCGCTTACCTGCTGTCCGGCGATTTACTGGTCGGCGGATTGATTGCGCTGGTCGAGCCCATGGTCAATACCGTCGCCTATTTCTTTCATGAAAAAGCCTGGAACAAATTCAACGCAACGGGTGCTTAAGCTGGACAACACAGGGCTTGCGATGTGAACATGCAGGCAGATTCCCTGTATGAGAAAAACCATGAGCTATATCCTGACCGACGCAGACAAAGCCGCCGCCCAGACCATGCGCGATGACGAACGTTTCAACCATTTCGTATCACGGGTGTGCGAGCACGACGAGCTCTGGATTCTGACCGACGAGCACGGTTGCATGATGCTGACCTCGGATGACGACGAAGACTGCATTCCGGTGTGGCCCCATGCCGACTATGCCAAGGAATGGGCCGTCGACGACTGGAGCCAGTGCAAACCCGAGGCCATCAGCCTCAAGGTCTGGCAAAGCCGTTGGGTACCCGGTATGGAAGATGACGAACTGATGGTCGCCGTGTTCCCCACCCCCGACGCCACCGGTGTGGTGGTCGAGCCGCGTGAGGTACAGGACGCCATCGATCGCAAGAAAAAACCGAGCCGGTATAACTGATGCATATCTGGGTTGATGCGGATGCCTGCCCCAAGGTGATTCGCGATATTCTGTTTCGCGCCGCCGAGCGTACCCGGACGCCGCTGACCATGGTCGCCAATCATCCGTTGCCGCTGCCGGGCTCAACCCTGATCAAGCAGTTGCAGGTGCCCAAAGGCTTCGATGTGGCCGACGATGAAATCGTGGCCCGTATCCAGCCCGGAGAAATTCTGATCACCGCCGATATTCCACTGGCAGCCGAAGCGCTGGCAAAAGACGCCCGGGTACTGAGCCCGCGCGGCGAACGGTATGACAAGGGCACCATCAGGGCCAAGCTGACCATGCGCGACTTTATGGATACCCTGCGTTCCAGCGGTGTACACACCGGCGGGCCGCCCACCCTGAGCCCCGCCGACCGTCAGACCTTCGCCAATCAGCTGGATCAGTTACTGCGTTAAATACAGCCGTAAGCGGTAAGAAAAATAAGCGCTATCTGTAGGATCGAGATCATTCGGGACATTCTGTACTTGTTGATGATGTTCCCGAATAAATTCGGCTCTACAAGACAGCTGGGCTGGATACGTAGGGTCGAATTCATTCGACCGATTCAACCAAAGCACTGCACTCTTTGGTCGATTAAAATCTACCCTACCAAAGAAAACTGTCAGTTTTTACTTACAGCTTCCAGCTGAAGGCTTATAGCTGTCATTGAGAGGTATACCATGTTCAAGTCCGTTATTATCCTGTTGAGTACCCTGCTGCTGAGCGCCTGTGCCGGACTCAGCCAGTACAGCGTCTCTGAAAACGAAGTTGAAAAATCGCTCTATACCCTGCTGGAGCAGCAGGCACCACGCTTTACTCAGGGCCTGGTAGAAACCCGCATCGACAACCTGGATCTGCAGATAGGTCCCGAAAACCGTCAGGTAGTGCGCCTCAACCTGCAGGGCGAAACCGCCATCAATGCGCTGATAGCCCGTTTTCCGGCGCAGCTGGATCTGGCCATCGAGGGGCGCCCGGTCTACGACCGCCAGCAGAACGCGATTTTTTTACGTGATATCAAGCTGCTGCAAAGCAAGGTTGACGCCTTCGGCTACCAGGGTGACATGACCGCCGCTTCTGCCGGCATGATGCAACTGCTGCGTTCGGTACTGGAAAACCAGCCGGTCTACCGACTCGACGACAGCCGCTACAGCTGGCTGAGCAAGGCGCCGGTGGCCATGGACATCGCCCCCGGCCGACTGGTATTCAGCCCCCGCTTCGGCGATTGATTGCCGACGGCATAATAGCTAACCGGATACGGAGTGATGGAAGGGTGTGCTCTTCCCCACTCCGTTCTATTCTCACGCACGCCCTGCCTCTCTATTCACCCTAAATAGCCGTAGCCTGTTGTCCGGCATTTGGCCTACAATGGCGGATAACCTCTACAAATCAAGCCAGATAAACAGGTAGGTGTGCTATTAGCTCTGCAGTCTTGATGGTGTTTATCCCCACCTTTTTCTTCGTCTCGGTCACGCCGGGCATGTGCATGACGCTGGCACTGTCGCTAGGGATGACGGTCGGGGTGCGTCGCACCCTGTGGATGATGGTCGGCGAGCTGGTTGGCGTGGGCCTGGTGGCTTGCCTGGCCGTGGTCGGTGTGGCGGCCATCATGCTGCAATATCCGCAACTGTTTCAATTGCTCAAGTACGGCGGCGGCCTCTACCTGGCCTGGCTCGGCATTCAGCTGTGGCGTTCCCGCGGCAAACTGGCCCTGAGCCCGGTGGATGCCGGCCCGCGTCATATACCGGCCCGCACCCTTATCAGCCAGGGCTTCATTACCGCCATCGCCAACCCCAAGGGCTGGGCTTTTTTCATCGCCCTGTTGCCTCCCTTTATCGACAACAAGGCGCCGCTGACCGGTCAGCTACTGATGCTGGTGTCGATCATCCTGTCGCTGGAGTTCATCTGTATGCTGCTCTACGCCACCAGCGGTCGCACCCTGAGCCGGGTACTGCAGCAAAAAGGCAAGGTCAAACTGATGAACCGTATCGCCGGCAGTCTGATGCTGGGAGTGGCCCTGTGGCTGGCCGTCGGGTAACAGTGGTTGACAGTCGGACAACAGCGGCCGGCCATGGCCTGATGCAACGCCAGCCCGGCTGGCTGGCGTTGCTGCTGGTGCTGATCGTCATCGGTCTGTGCCTGAGTCAACGAATGGGGGTGATGACCGCCTGTGCCTACTCGGCCCAGCAGCCAGAAAGCATCTCATCGTTTGCCCACGGCATACTCTCTGACCAGGGGACTGCCGCCGAGTCATCGAGCGCAAACAACAACGGCCAGTGCAGCCTGTCGGAACAACTGCTGAGCAAGGTCTGGAGTCAGCTCGAGCCGATGCTCACCGCCTTGCTGCTATTGTTGTCTCTCTGGCTGCTGGCACCTCGTGTCGGCTGGTACTGCCGCCTGTTACCCTCGCCACAACCTTATGCCGGCCGACGGCGACACCTGGTGCTGTGTGTATTCCGGGAATGAGATTAACGCCGCCATCTTGTAAGCTTGCGTTAATCCATCGGAGACTCTATTCGTGATCAGAATTTTTAGCTTTTTTATCCTGTTGCTGGCGACCGCCTTGCCGCTGCAGGCCGCCGACACCGGCTGGCTGCAGGCACCCGAACACCCCCCGGTGCAGGTGCGACTGGTACAGACCGGCCCCTATGATGCGGTCAACAATTATTATCCGGCGCTGTTGCAGGTTCGCCTGCAAGACGACTGGAAAACCTACTGGCGCTCCCCGGGTGAAGGCGGCATCGCCCCCCGGCTGGAGTGGCCGTCGTCCAAGAACCTGCTGTCGGTCAACTGGCAGTGGCCGCTGCCCGAGCGCTTTACCCTGCTGGGAGTCGAAACCCAGGGCTATCGCCACGAGGTCGACTTTCCGCTGCAACTGACCCCGGCCGACGCCGGAAAGCCGGCCACCTTTGAAGGCCTGCTGACCCTGCCCAGCTGCACCACCATCTGTGTGCTGACCGAATATTCGCTGCAACTGCCGCTCGATCCGCAGATGGCGGCCGACGAAACACTGAACCATCACTATCAGCAGGCGGTGTCGCGGGTACCCAGAGCGGCAAGCCTGGTACAGGCCGAGTCTCTGGTCTGGGATCCGGCTGCCAAACAACTCGATATCAGCCTGACCAACCCCCGAGGCTGGCAGCAACCGGCGGTATACGTCGACGAGCTCGACAGCAGCATCTTCAGTCAGCCACGGCTGACGGTGAACGACACCCGGCTGCAGGCCCGCTTCAAGGTCGGCAGCTGGGATCCGGAGCTGAACCTGGCAGATCAGGTCGTGGTGATTACCGCCACCGACCAAGGACTGGCCGAAGAGCTGGCCGGCGCCATCACCCGCGGCACCCTGCCCCCGGTGGTGGCTACGGCTCCCCCGCTGAGTCTGGTGCTGCTCTATGCCCTGCTCGGCGGCCTGATCCTCAACATCATGCCCTGTGTATTGCCGGTGCTGGGGCTCAAGCTCAATGGCCTGCTGCTCGGCCACCGCAGCCGGGCCGATGTGCGGCGCCCCCTGCTGTGGTCTGCCCTCGGCATCATGCTGTCGTTCTGGGCGCTGGCGGGCTTTATGCTGGTCCTCACCTGGTCCGGCGCCCAGCTTGGCTGGGGCATCCAGTTCCAGCAACCGGGCTTTATCGGCTTTATGCTGCTGGTCACCGCGCTGTTCTCGCTTAACCTGTTCGGCCTGTTCGAGCTGCGCCTGCCCACCGCCATGAGTACCTGGCTGGCCACCCGGCCCGGCCACGGTAACGGCGGCCACCTGCTGCAAGGCATGTTCGCCACCCTGCTCGCCACGCCCTGCTCGGCGCCCTTCCTCGGCACCGCCGTGGCGGTGGCGCTGGCGTCTTCACCACTGGTGCTGATTGCCATCTTCACCGGTCTGGGGCTGGGCATGGCGCTGCCCTGGCTGGTGCTGGCATTGTTTCCCGGCGTCATTAGCGCCCTGCCCAGGCCCGGCCCCTGGATGATACGGGTGAAGTGGCTGTTCGGGCTGATGCTGCTGGCCACCAGCCTGTGGCTGCTGTCGTTGCTGCAATCGACCCTGGGTAATGCCACCACCCTGGTGCTGACCGCTATCCTGATAGTGCTGCCACTGTGGTCTTTGCTGCGCCATTACGGCAGCCGGGGCCTGATGTTCGGCCTGGCCGGCATCATGCTGCTCGGTGCTGCGGGGGGCGTGGGCGCCCTGATGACCCAGTCTCGCTGGGTCAGCCCGGTCACCGACGAGCTTGACTGGCAGCCGCTGGATCCGGCCCGTATCGAGCGTGAAGTGGCCGCCGGCAAACGGGTGTTTATCGACATCACCGCCGACTGGTGCATTACCTGCCAGGCCAACAAGATAGGCGTGGTGTTGCGGGATCCGGTCTACTCGGCGCTGCAGGAAGAGGACATGGTGTTGATGCGCGGCGACTGGACTCGCCCCGACGCGGCCATTACCGACTACCTGCGCGCCAACCAACGCGCCGGCATTCCCTTCAATCAGGTATTCGGCCCCGGCCTGCCCCAAGGCAAGGCACTGGAGGTATTGCTGACCACCGACAAGGTGATCGAGGCCCTGAATGAAAGCAGGAATAAGTCATGAAGCGATCCTGGCGCAGGCGATTCACCTCCGGCCTTGCCTACCTGTTGCTGATCGGAGTTGTGGTCACGGCCGTCGATCTCTGGCGCAGCCGGGATCTGCCCACCGAGGTGGCGGCTCTGGGCGCCATGACCACATTAGGCGGCGAGACCATCAGTCTCGATGCCATGAGCCGGCAACAGCCGGTGCTGGTGTATGTGTGGGCCAGCTGGTGCGGCGTGTGCCGAATCGTGTCGCCGATGGTGAACCTGATCGACGCCCCCCATGCTCGCGTAGTCAGCATCGCCATCGCCTCGGGTCCGAATGCCAGGGTTGCCGGCTATGTGCGTGAAAAGGGATATGACTTTACGGTGGTGAACGATGAGGATCACCGGCTGGCGCAAATTCTGGGTGTCAACGTCACGCCCACCCTGATGGTGGCCAGCCAGGGCAAGCTGCGCTTCGCCACCGCCGGCATTACCACACTGCCGGGCATGTACCTGCGATTGTTGCTGGCCCGCCTCGGGGACTAGGGAATGGGGAATGGGGATTAGGGATTAGGGATTAGGGATTAGGGATTAGGGATTAGGGATTAGGGATTAGGGATTAGGGATTAGGGATTAGGGATTAGGGATTAGGGATTAGGGATTAGGGTACTATTCCCTATTCACCAATCCCTATTTCACTTTTTTTTCACTTTTTTCAAAACAGCACTCGTCGTCCCTTGATGCAGTCCCGGCACGCGGGTTCGCCCTGTAGCGAGCCCAGTACTTCGGGCGCGCAGCGTTTGCCGCAACTGCTGCATTCGTGAAACGACTTCAACCGCAGTGCTATGGTGTCTTCCACCAGCGCCAGCAATTGTTCCAGACTGCCATCGCGCGACGCTACCACGCCCTGGGATCGGGGTTTGACGGTATGAATGTCGTGATGCCGCCACTGCATGGCCGGCAGCAGCACCTCGGCCTTGTCGTGCTGAAATGCCACTATCACCAGGGCGGGATCCCCGATAAACAGCGTTTGTGCCCCCTGCACCGGATAAGGAAGTTCGCTCTTGAGATGCAGCCGCCACGACTCCAGCGTCGGGGATAACGGCATTGCCAGCAACAAGGCGTCCAACAGCTTGGATGGCATAATATCCCCTCTTCATCATGCCCCGGCGACCAGAGCCGCCGGGTTATCGATTCAACCGTTTGCCACTAGTCGCGGATCAGATAATCCGCCTGGCCTATCCACTTGTAGCTGGTCAGCTCTTCCAGCCCCATGGGGCCTCGGGCATGCAGCTTCTGGGTCGAGACCGCCACCTCGGCCCCCAGGCCAAACTGGGCGCCATCGGTAAAGCGGGTAGAGGCGTTGACATAGACCGCCGCCGAGGGGGCACCGTTGATAAAGCGCTCGGCACTGCTCAGGCTGCTGGTGAGAATGGCATCGGAATGGCTGGCGTTATGCTCGCGCAAATGCGCCAGGGCCTCATCGACACCGGTCACGATTTTCACCCCCAGGGTCAGCCCCAGCCACTCGGTGTCGAAGTCACCCTCAACGGCGGCGCGCACCCTGGCCGGTCCTGCGTTAAGCAGTTTCAATGCTTCGGTTTCGGCCACCAGCTCGACGCCTTTTTCCGCCATGCGCGCACTCAGTAGCGGCAGGAATTCGGCGGCTGCCGCCTGGTGTACCAGCAGGGTATCGATGGCATTGCAGACGCTGGGTCTGTGGGTCTTGGCGTTATCGACCACCTCAATGGCGCGTACCAGATCGGCGCTGTCATCGACAAAAACATGACCGATGCCGAAACCACCGATGATCACCGGTATGGTGGCCTGCTCTTTGCACAACTGGTGCAGGCCGGGACCACCGCGAGGAATGATCATGTCTACATACCGGTCGAGCTTGAGCAGGCCGCTGACCCACTCCCGGCCCGGCTCACTGATGTACTGCACACAACCTGGCGGCAACTGGCTGGCCGCCAGCGCCTGCCGGATCACCTTGACCAACTCCTGATTGGTATGAAAGGTTTCCCGACCGCCGCGCAGAATGCTGGCATTACCGGTTTTCAGACAGAGGGCGGCGATGTCGATGGTGACATTGGGGCGTGCTTCATAAATCACCCCCACCACGCCGAGCGGTACCCGGCGACGCGACAGCCGCATGCCGTTTTCCAGCACCCGCGAGTCCAGCTCGCTGCCCACCGGATCCGGCAGTGACACCACGTTGCGCACGTCGTCGGCAATGGCCTTGATCCGCGCCGGGTTCAGCATCAGTCGATCCAGCATCGACTCGCCGGTACCGCTTTCTCGGGCCGCGTCCAGATCCTTGCCGTTGGCGGCCAGAATGTCGGCGGCGGCCGCCTCGAGGGCATCGGCCATCACCAGCAGGGCCTGATTCTTGGCCCGGGTAGAGGTTTCAGCCAGGGTATAGGCGGCAGCGCGTGCGGCCTGCCCCATCTGTTCCAGATTCATACTATCTCCTACAAGAGCACCAGATCGTCGCGGTGAATGGCCACGTTGCCGTAGCCATAGCCGAGCACCGATTCAATTTGCTCAGAGTGTTGTCCTTTGATTCGATTCAGGTCGAGTGCATCGTAACGACAGATGCCTCGCGCCAGCTCCCGCCCTTCGGGATTGACGATGCGTACCGCCTCCCCCCGGCGAAAACGGCCTTCTATGCGTACTATGCCCTTGGGCAGCAGGCTGGAGCCTTTTTCCCGCACCGCCTTCACCGCCCCGGCATCGATATGAATTTCGCCGTGCGGAGGCGGGCCGGCCAGGATCCAGCGTTTGCGGCTTTCGAGCGGGGTGGCCAGCGCCGGAAAACGAGTGCCGATGCGCTCCCCTTCCGCCAGACGGCCAATCACCTCCGGCACCTGGCCGGTGGCGATGACCACATCGATACCGGCGCGGCGGGCCACATCCGCCGCCTGCAGCTTGGTGGCCATGCCACCGGTGCCCAGTCCGCCGATGCTGCCACCGGCCAGTTTGCGCAGGGTGTCGTCGATGGTTTGTACTTCTTCAATCAGCTGCGCCTTGGGATCGTTACGCGGATCGGCGGTAAAGAGTCCCTTCTGATCGGTCAGCAGGATCAACAAATCGGCCTCGGCCAGAATAGCGGCCCGGGCCGATAAATTATCGTTATCGCCGACCTTGATCTCGTTGGTGGCGACGGCGTCGTTTTCGTTGATCACCGGAATAATGCGGTTATCAAGCAGGGCCCGCAGGGTATCGCGGGCATTAAGATAGCGTTCGCGGTCTTCCAGATCGGCCCGGGTCAGCAGTATCTGGCCCACATGCAACCCATACAGATTGAACAGGGATTGCCAGCTCTGGATCAACTGGGTCTGGCCCACGGCGGCCAGCATCTGCTTGTTGGCCATGGTGCCGGCCAGATCGGGAAAGCCCAGGTGCTCACGCCCGGCGGCAATGGCCGCCGAGGTCACCACAATAATCTGATGGCCGGCCCGATGCAGGCTGGCACACTGACGCACCAGCTCTACCATGTGGGCCCGATCCAGATGGCGGGTACCGCCGGTAAGCACGCTGGTGCCCAGTTTTACAACAATGGTTTTGCCTTTCATGGAACGCCCTGCGGCTCCTTACTAACAGCAATGCCGGCAAAGCCGGCAAGATAATAAAATGAGGCGCATCCGGGCCACGGATAGTAACGACTATTGTCGCAAGTGATGGTCGGCTCAGGCTACGCTCAACAGATGATTGTTTCCCAACGCGGGAGAAGGACGAGCACTGAGCGACAGTTCATCCAGGCACACGCCCAGCTTGTCGTAAAAATCACGCAGCGTGCGAGCCACCTCCGCTTCGTGCTTTTTGGGCAAGGCTTTCGGTTGCCACTCGCCACTCGCATTGAAAAAGCCGAGCTGATAATGAAACTCGAAATTGATGCCGTCTTCGGTGCTCAGCGTCAGCCACCAGCCCCAGAACTCACGCGCCTCCGGCTCCGCCTTGGCACTGACACACACGGATAAACAGTCGAAGAAATATTGCGACTCGCTCGACTTCAGCTCCCGTAAATAGGGACCGATGGCGGTGAATTTGCGCACCAGTTTACGATGAGTAACCTTGTCTATGGTCATGAATACCTCCCTGTTAACTTGCCTATATGTAACGTTTTTTTGGCCGGGGGTAAAGGTCGCCCGCCGCCCTTGCCCTAAAAAACGCCATCGACGGCGCAGGAAGGCAACATATTACTCGACAGCAGGCGATAAAAAAGGCTCCCGAGGAGCCTTTTTTTACGCTTTGTCCTGCTCGCACAGCGGCGGAGCAAAAACCACCCCCATATCCCAGGGTTGCTCTATCCAGGTATCTTGCCCGACCCGCACTTCAAAGTCATCGACCAGTGGCTCGCCCTTTGGTTTGGCAAACACGGTCACGAATTTGGCTTTGGGGTACATCTCGCGGATAACTTTGGCGGTGTTACCGGTGTCCACCAGATCGTCGATGATCAGAAAGCCTTCTCCATCGCCTTCGGCCTGTTTGAGCACTTGTAGATCAGAGCGCTGCTGATTGTGGTCGTAGCTGGAGATACACAGGGTATCTACATGACGAATTCCCAGTTCCCGCGCCATGATAGCAGCCGGAACCAGACCACCACGACTGACGGCAATAATCCCTTTCCACTGGCTGGCAGGCAACTGACGTTCGGCCAGCTTGCGCGTTTCGCGCTGAAAGGAGTCCCAGGTGACGACGAATTTGTTGGACATAAAAAGAACCTTTGGGTGTTAGCTTTCAAGACAAGATGGTCACCGCTGCTCACTGCCATCTTTCAGACCACGCCAATATTGAAATATTGAGCCGGCCTCAGTCTAACAACGAGCAAACAATGGCCGCATTATAGAGATCCCGCCCATTCTTGACCAGAGTTACAGCTTTTTATTGCCCCTCCGTTGTTCATATACCGGCGTATAAGACTAAAAGCTAAGACGAGAAGATCGCATTTTTGCACAACACCCACCGACCTGTATTGCCCTTTCATCTAGTATGAGTCTCGGTATGAACCGAGCTGATGCTCTCGACAAAGAAACAAGGATGTTATCGTGCTGCGCTCACTTTCCATCGCCAAACGACTCTATCTGAACCTGCTGCTGCTGTCTGCGGGCATCGTTGTCATCACCCTCATGATGTTGTGGCTGTTCTATCAGGGTCTGATAGAAGAAAAGCGAATTCAGGCCATGCGCCAGGTGGAGTCGGTCATCAGCCTTACCGATTATTATCATCAGCAACAGCAGCAGGGTCTGCTGTCGGACCAAGAGGCCCGCCGGCAGGCACTCAACGCCATTGCCGGATTACGCTATGGCAACAACGATTATTTCTGGGTCAATGATGCCCAGCCCCGCATGATCCTGCACCCCATGAATCCCGACCTCAACGGCGAAGATTTGACTAGTTTCAAGGATCCGGACGGCAAGGCGCTGTTTGTCGAAATGGCGGCGGTGGTGCGCAACCAGGGTAAGGGTTTTGTGCACTACCTCTGGCCCAAGCCCGGTTTCGAGCAGCCGGTGGATAAAATATCCTATGTGCAGCCATTTTCGCCCTGGGGCTGGATTATCGGTACCGGCATCTACATCGACGATGTGCAGACCCAGCTGACGGCCACGGCGCTCAAGATACTGCTGGTGGTACTCGGTCTGGGGGCGGTGGCCGTATTGGTCGCCATCGCCCTCATCCGCAGCATACTGCAACCGATGGGCGATACCGTGCGGGCAATGCGGGATATCTCTCACGGCGACGCCGATCTGCGCCAGCGGCTGGACGAGCACGGCAGGGATGAAGTCACCCAGCTCAGCAAGAGCTTCAACCAGTTCTGTTCGCGCCTAGCCGATACGGTGCGCAAGCTGTCCCCCATCAGCCTGGAGGTCAACGCCGCCGCCGAGCGACTGGCAGGTATAGTGCACCACAATCGCGGCGTATCGGAACAACAGTCCCGGGAAACCGAACAGGTGGCCACCGCCATGAACGAGATGCTGGCTTCCAGCCAGGAAGTCGCCCATGCCGCCGAACAGGCGGCTCAGGCCAGCCACGAGTCGGCCAAAGCCGCACAAGAGGGCAACAACAAAGTCACCCATACCCGGGAGGTGGCCGCCAGCCTGGTATCCGAGCTGGCCGAAACGCAACACCGCCTGGGATCGCTCGCCGAGCGAAGCCAGGAAATCGGCAAGGTACTGGAAGTGATCAGGGCCATCGCCGAGCAGACCAATCTGCTGGCGCTCAATGCCGCCATCGAGGCGGCCCGGGCCGGTGAACAGGGCCGCGGCTTTGCGGTGGTGGCCGATGAAGTGCGCAATCTGGCCACGCGAACCCAGAGCTCGACCGATGAAATTCAGGACATCATTCAGGGTCTGCAGCAGGAGGCGGACGAAACCGTCAACCGCATGAGTGGCCTGATGCAACGGGCAAAAGATACTCAGGGCACCGCCGATCAGGCCGGCGAAACACTGGAAGCCATCAACCAGAGCATGGCGCTGATCAACGACATGAACAGCCATATTGCCACCGCCGCGGCCCAGCAGCGGCAAACCACCGAAGAAATGAATCATAACCTGACCCGCCTGAGCGAGCTGGCGGAAGAAGTACGACTCAAGACCCAGGAGACCGACAGCGCCGGTGAAACGCTGTCCGGCCTCGGCCGTCGTCTGGCGGAAGAAGTGAACGTGTTCAGGGCCTGACGCCTGCCCGGCTGTGATGGCAGCCGGGATTATTCCTTGCCGATGCTTAATGAATGGATAAGCAGAGGAGAAGCGCGTTAAGCTATCGCTTTCCTTCGCCGCTCTTTGAACAAGGTATGCCATGTCTTCCATTCGTCAGCTTTCTCCTCGCCTGTTGTGGCAGTTCTTCGACACCCAGTGCAGCATTCCTCACCCGTCCGGTCACGAAGCGGCCCTGCGCCAGTGGATAACCGACTGGGCGGCCGAGAAAAACCTGGCGGTCATGCAGGACGCCATCGGTAACCTGATCATTCGCAAGGCGGCTACCGCCGGTATGGAAAAACGCAAGGGCGTCATACTGCAGGCCCACATGGACATGGTGCCCCAGGCCAACGCCGACACCCATCACGACTTCACCACGGACCCGATTCAGCCCTACATAGACGGCGACTGGGTGCGGGCCCGTGGCACTACCCTGGGCGCGGATAACGGCATCGGCCTGGCCGCCTGTCTGGCGGTGCTGGCCGATGACAAGGTACAGCACGGCCCGCTGGAAGTGCTGCTGACCATCGACGAAGAAAGCGGCATGACCGGCGCCTTTGGCCTGACGCCCGGGCTGTTGCAGGGCGAGATACTGCTCAATACCGACTCGGAGCAGGACGGTGATGTGTACATGGGCTGTGCCGGCGGCGTGGATGCCAATATCACCCTGCCCTATGAGCCGGAGCCGGTACCGGCCGGCCATCAGGCTCGCCGCCTGATCATCACCGGGCTGCGTGGCGGTCATTCCGGCATCAACATTCATCAGGGCCGGGCCAGCGCCAACAAGCTGCTGGCCGAGCTGCTGACGGATATCAATCAGCATGCCGCGATCCGCCTGAGCGAGCTGAACGGCGGCACCCTGCGCAATGCCATCGTCCGGGAAGCCTCGGCCCTGCTGACCCTGCCCGCCGACATGCTCGACACGCTGGCAAACCTGGTCGACAGGCGCCGGCAGCAATACCGCCATGAATTTAACGGCGTCGACGACTTCATCCAACTGGAACTGGCGCCCACCGAGCTACCCGAGCGAGTCATGACCTCCGCTCTGCAGCAGCGACTGGGAGCCGCCCTGCTCGCCTGCCCGCACGGAGTGATGGAAATGAGCCGCAGCATGGAGGCTGTGGTGCAAAGCTCCACCAATCTGGGCGTCATCGGCACCGAGGACGAGCATATTCATGTGCAATGTCTGATCCGTTCACTCAACGATGAAGGTCGCAACCGGATCGCCGAGATGACCGCCGCGGTGTTTCGCCTGGCCGGCGCCCGCTGCGACTTTGACGGCGCCTACCCCGGCTGGCAGCCAAATCCGGACTCGGCGATGATGCAGCTGGTGCTGAATACCCACCAGGAACTGTTTGGTGTGCTGCCCGAGGTCAAGGTGATCCACGCCGGGCTGGAGTGCGGCCTGTTCAAGGCGGCCTACCCAGAGTGGGACATGGTCTCTTTCGGGCCGACCATTCAGGGCGCCCACTCACCGGACGAACGAGTACACATAGAAGCGGTGTCCCGCTTCTGGCAGTTACTGGTGCGAGTACTGAAGCAGATTCCTGAAGCGTAAGAAGTGAGGAGTGAATTGTGAGGAGTGAGGAGTGAGGAGTGAGGGTATTCCCCTCACCCTTTACGCCTCTCCCCTCACAATTCAAAGCGTCAGCAACCGGCCTACACGCAGTCTATGCGGTATTCAAGGGCAATAATTTGGCTTATGCTTTCGGGCAGATCCCAACAGAGGTATATGTCATGAAAAGTGCCCCTTTCTACCTGTTGCTGACCTTGCTGGCCGCGCCGGCAATGGCCGATAATATCTTCAGTGGCATCATCGAGTTTGGCCGCGATGTGCTGGATGAAACCCGCAAGCTGGCACCCGGCATTCAGAACGACAAACGCAATGAAGCGCCCGCCCCAGTTGCCGCAACGGCACCGAACGACGGTCGGGATCGCCCGGCGCTGGAGGGTTCTGCAGACAGCGAGAGCACCGTGATAGTGGCGCCGTCTTCCACCGGTATGCAACCGGCTTCTCCCGCTGCCAACCAGGGCTGGACCTTCGTGGAAGAAGACCACCTGAACGGCAGCAACCAGTAACCTGACGGCGGTGTCTGCCCTGGCGCAGAGCCGTCATATTTTAAATTGGATTTCAATATGTTAAGATACTTAGACATCTAAGCTTATATGAGGACCCAATATGAAGAGATCGTACATTGCCTTGTTTCTGGCCCTGAGCGCAGATTATCTTGGCGCGGCTTCGGACGAGACAGCCTTGGCTACCCCGCAGAAAAACAACGATCAGGAAGCCTGATCCGGCACCAATCAGAATTAAAACAAGCTTACCATTCAAAACTCAGTTGCTCGGCCTGAGCAGCCTGCTCGTTACCTTCGTGACATAACTCGACACTCACCCCCACCAGCCGAACTCCACGCCCCCGGGCTCGCTCCCAGGCTTCGGTGCACAGTTGCGCGGCCAGCGCCAACTCCGGCCCGGTGCAGCGCCGAGACAGGGTGGTCTGGGTAAAGTCATCGAATTTGAGCTTGATGCACAGCCCCTTTATCGCCCGCCCGTCCAGTCGACGTATCAGCTCCGGCCATAACTCCTGCAATACCGACAGCCCCTGCGCAGGAGTATGAATATCGGTGACCAGGGTAGTCTCGACACCGACCGACTTGCGTATCCGTTCGGTCTGTACCTCCCGCTCGTCGATACCCTGGCCACGCTGCCACAACAGCCGGCCGAACTTGCCGAAACGACGCATAAGCTCCGCTTCGCCCACCTCATTCAGCTGACCACAGTACTCCAGCCCCAGGGCCGCAAGCTTTTCTGCCGTCTTTCGCCCCACTCCGGGCAACTTGACCAACGGCAACCGGCGCACATAATCGGCCACCGCCGCCGGTGGCAGCACGAAGAGGCCGTCCGGCTTGTTTTCTTCCGAGGCGATTTTTGCCAGAAACTTGCTGGGGGCCGCCCCGGCAGAAGCGGTCAGCTGCAACTCGTCATTGATGGCCCGACGAATGTCTGTGGCGATCAGGGTGGCACTGCCGCCAAACAGCGGACTGTCGCTCACATCCAGATAGGCTTCGTCCAGCGACAACGGCTCGACCAGATCGGTATAGCGATGAAAGATCTCCCGGATCTGCAGGGACACCGCCTTGTACTCGGCCATGTTACCCGGGATCAATAACAACTGCGGGCACCGTTGCAGCGCCTGATGGCTGGCCATGGCCGAGCGAATACCAAAACGGCGGGCCGGATAGTTACAGGTAGAAATAACACCACGTCGACTGGCGCTGCCACCGATGGCCAGCGGAATATCCCGCCATTCGGGATGCTTGCGCATCTCTACCGCGGCAAAGAAGCAGTCCATGTCGACATGAATAATCTTGCGCATTGAAAAACGTAAAAACTGAAACGTGGGGCTATAGTGTAGCCCCTTAGTTGTCAGGTACTGAACTTGTTAATCTGATCGCGCAGATTATATGCCAGTTGCTGCAGCTCTTCGCCGCTACCGGCAACCGCACTGGCGGTAACCACAGTGCTTTCCGAGGCCTGGGTGATGCGCAGCAGATTGCTGTTCATCTCTTCCGACACCTGGCTTTGCTGCTCGGCGGCGGTCGCCACCTGCACGCCCATGTCACGGATACGGGCCATCTGCTCGACAATACGCTCCAGCTCCTTGCCCGCATGCATCGCGGTCTTCACGCTGCCATCGGCCTGTATGCGAGAGCGTCCCATCACTTCCACCGCCTTGCGTGCGACGGTGCGCAGACGGTCATTCATGCTGCGAATCTCTTCGGTCGACCCCTGAGTCCGCTGCGCCAGCTGGCGAACCTCGTCAGCCACCACCGCAAAACCGCGTCCGGACTCGCCGGCTCGCGCCGCTTCGATCGCCGCATTCAGTGCCAGCAGGTTGGTCTGTTCGGAAATGGCCTGGATCTCTTCGAGAACCTGCCCAATCTGTACCGTATCGGCCTCCAGCGTCTGAATCACGTCGGCGGCTTGATCCACCTCCTGTGCCAATGCCTGAATCTGGTGCACGGTATCATCAACATCATGATTCCCTTCCTCGGCTTCATGATCCGCACTTTCAATGGCATTGGCGGTTTCACCGGCACTGCGTGCTACTTCGTGCACACTGGCTGCCATCTCGTTCATCGACGTCGACAGCAATTCAGCTTCCTGCGCCTGAATATCCAGCGCGGTGCTGGTTTCTTCCGCATGACGGGCCAGGCTTTCGGCGCTGGAGGAAACCTGCGCCGCAGATGCCGCGATCTGATGGATAAGATCCTGAAATACACCCAGTGTTTCGTCGATACGCCGCCCGACCTTGCCCAGCTCGTCTCTGCTGTCCAGTTTCGTACGTACCCGCAGATTACCGGCAGCCGCCTCTTGCATCACCTCGCTGATACGATCCAGCGGGCGGGTAATGGTGCGGCTGATAGGAATCGCCAGTGCCACCAGCAGCAACAAGGCACCCAACAGCAGTCCGCCCATGTGCATCAGGTCGTGACGAAAGGCGTCATCCAGATCATCAACATAGACACCGGTTGCCACCACCCACCCCCAGGGAGTAAACGGCTTGGCCAAAGTGATCTTGGGCTGGGGCTCGCTATTACCCGGCTGTGGCCAGAGGTAGCTGAACTCGCCAATATCGGTCTTGGTACCAAGCAGCGCCGCCATTTCCACAAACACCGCTTGACCATCCTGGCTTCGTTCCCCACGCATGATGCGGCCATTCAGGCCGGGATTGGCACCATGGGCCAGCATGCGCGTTTCGGCATCCAGCACAAAGAAGTATTCATCGCCGTCATAACGCATGCTTTCCAGCAGTTGACGTGCCGTGCCCTGTGCCTGCTGCAGGCTTACTTCACCCGCATCAACCCGTGCCTGCTGCGCCGTCAGCAAGCCCTCGGCACTGTCCAGCAGAGCATGCAACTGATGGCGGCGTTCCTGTTGCAGAGAGTCGCGCATATCTAACAGAGACAAAGAAGCCTGAACTGTCAGCATCAGGCCGGCAATCAGAATCATGAGCCAGAGCTTCGCACGTACAGAAAGATTACCGAGGGTCATGAGGGCGATACCTTTTCAATTCAATTGAGTCTAAATGAAGCTACAGACTAGCACAGTCATGAAGGGGGGAAAGACCTTTTCAAGCACAAGGTTATATTGGAAATAGCTAATATTTTTCTCGGCGTTTTCCGCCATGGCTCACCGTACGCAGAACTTGTCTCCTGCACCTGCTTCCAGCTGGTTAATGCAGGCCGTTAAGGTAATACCAATCCCACTAAAGATGTGATCAATTCCCGATAACAATGCCGTGTTTTAAGCACTGTCATACCGGGCTTGACCCGGTATCTTTCTGCAGAGAGATCCTGACTTTCGTCAGGATAACGGCCTGAGCACATGATTAATCCGATTGGCTATGTATGAGTTAACTGTGTCTGTGCCAATAAGATGCTGTTTTCATTCGGGTTAGTGTGAGTTTCA